>DASPSK010000374.1:0-15784 GCA_035623975.1 Acidimicrobiales bacterium
CTGCGGGATGCCGCCGCTCTGCGGGATGCCGCCGCTCTGCGGGATGCCGCCGCTCTGGGGGATGCCGCCAGCCTGCGGGATGCCGCCTGCGTAGGCCGGTGCACCCTGCTGAGGGCTGCCCACCATGGAGCCGCCACCTGGGACGAATCCCCCCTCCTGGCCGGAGGGCGCCGTCGGTGCGTCGGCCGACATGGGTGTGATCTGGCCATGCTCAGCCTCATAGGTCTGTAGCTGGCTGATGATCGCAGCCACGCGGTCGTCGCCCGCCGTTCCGGGGCGACCGGCGCGCTGGCAGTAGACGATCCCGCCAAGCTCCTGCAAGAGCGCGTCGGCGTGGCGCTTGGCTTGCATCCCGGACAGCTTGTCCTGGCCGGCCTTGGCTCCTTCTTGCGCCTTTTGTGCGAGCGAGTCGGCTTGCGCCTTCACCTTGTCCATGAAGCCCATGGCAGTTCTCCTTTCGACCCTGGCCGAACGCTAGCTCCCTACGGCCCAGGCCGCATGCGGGTAGCCCTATCTGCCGCCCGACTCAAGATCTGCTCCGGCGCACGAGCCGGCGGTCCCGAGGCCGAGAAAGCGGACGTCAGAACGCAGCGAGGGATCCGTCTCGGACCTGCTGGCCTCCGGGGGAGTCGAGTCCCCGGGCGAGGTCGCCCGTGAGAGCCCGCCATCTGGCATTGCCGACACGGCACAACTGGTGGAGTTGACGCCGCTCCCGGCTGCGAAATGGGGGGCCATCTCTGCCGGCCACCACAACCACGTCGGATGCGTCGAGCGGCGCCCAGGCGACGTCGCGGGGTCCGACGAGGCCGAGTCCATCGGACGACGAATGGGAGAAACCGGCCCTGGCGCCGGCCACGAACGCCCCTAGCCAGGCGGCGCTCGGCGGACCACCCGCCACGGCGAGGGCGACGGCCGGGCTGCTCCCCATGTCGAGCACGGTGGACCAGTCACAGGCGAACGCCGCGCAGATTCCCTGAGCCAGAACCCCCAACAGCTCGGATGCGCCGATCACTTCGGCGAGCAGCACGGCGGCGTCGAGGGGATCGCGTCCGGAGTAGGGCACTCGCGAGACGAGATGGCGAAGATCCTCGACCTCGACGCCCGGGAGCTCGGCAAGGGCGTCGGCCAACGACTCGGGGCTGTAACCCTCCGGAAGCTCGACGGTGAGCTCGTCGACGGCGCGAGCTCCGTCACGCTCGAGGATGTCGATGCCGACGAGGTCGCCGCCAACCTCGCCGATCTTGCTGGCGAGTTGCCCGAGCGATCCTGGCCGATCAGCCAGCCAAACACGGACGACCACGTAGCGTGTCATGGCTTAAGGGTAAAGATGAGTTGTGAACGCACGATTTCGACCGTGAGAACTCCTTCGAAACCCACAGACACACCCAAAGCCCCCCCGTGCGCACCAGCGGCGGGCTCGGGCAGGACAAGAAGTGGCCCTTTCGCTCTGAGGCGTATGCCTGTAGATCTCATGACATGCACTTCAGGCGGCGAAGTACCCCCTCGTCCGGCTCACATCGTCGGCGCGGGCGTCTGGACGAAGCGCACTCGTGTGGCGACTCGTTGATCGAGTGTGCCTGGGCGACGGCGCTCGGTGCCCGACCCGAAACCAGGACCGCTGCGCGATCTCCCCCCGTTGGGTAGTGCTGAGCGACGGGGCGGGCGGGCACGCGGGTGGGGCACTGGCAGCAGAGCTGACAGTCGAGTGCGTGGTCACGTGCCTGGACACCGCGCAGGAATACGATCGCCGCCTGCTCGAGGAGGCCGTGTCACGGGCGAACGACGAGGTCCGCGCCCGACGTAGAGCCGACGCCGCCGTCGGCAACATGGCCGCCACGTTGACGGTGACACTCGCCGCCTCGGTCGACGAGCAGGCGAGCCGGTGGCTCGTGGCCAGCATCGGCGACTCGCGCGCCTGGATGGTGAGCTCCCACGGGGCAAGGCAGCTGACCGAAGATGACAACGTCGCTGCCCAGCTCGTCCGCTCAGGAGCCATCACACCCGAAGAGGCGCTCGCCCACCCCGGGCGTCACTGGATCACACGCGCCATCGGGCCCGAGGACCGAGTCGCGCCCACGATGACGGAGCTGTCCCTGCAGGCCGGTGAGGCGCTCCTCCTCGCCTCCGATGGGCTCGACGTGCTGACCAACGACGACCTCCGCCGAGTGATCGCCGACGCCGCCAGCCCGGCGGACGCCGTCGGTTCGCTCGTCGATCTGGCCCTCCGGCACGGGGCCGTCGACAACGTCACGGTCGCCGTCGTCCGCCACGTGCCATCCCCGTCGTAACCTCCGAGCGCGACCTCAGGTCACCGTGACATTTCGCTCGGGGTGGGCATGGGCCGCCACCGAGGCTTCGCCGAGCTGATCGGGTCCGACGACCCCCACCCGGGCGTGGATGGGGAGCGTCTCCGGCTGCTGCTGCGCGAGGTGTTCACCGCCGCCGGCGGGACTCACGACGACTGGGACGCCTTCGACCGGGAGATGGCCGCGCAGCATCGCACCGTCGTCCTTGTCGTGCCGACTCGCGCGTACAGCAACTGAAGCGAAGTCGGACGATATTCGCCAGCAGATAACAGCCACCCGAGACGGCATGGGCAAGACCGTGAACCCCTCGCTCATCGTCTCAATCCGCCATCTCGGGCTCTCGAGGTTGACGCTAAAAACGTCGGCCCTCCGGGCGGGGCCGGAGCGCCTAGTTCACGCAGCGTGACGGTGGCTTTCACCCAGCGTGGCGGGGTTGCTTTCGCGGGGGCGGGCGACGCATGATTGGCCTGGATTTCCCGGGATGCAACTCCGGGGAACGGGACGGGGCTGCGAGGAAGGTTGGGGGGTGGCTCGTGCGGATCTCGAGACACCATAGAACGGGGGACGGCAAGCCCCCCTTCGCACAGAGTGCGGCGACCACGAGCGGGCTGGAGGAGCAGGCGCCCGAGCCCGAGGCCACAGTGAGCCCCCCGCCGGCCGGGCCTGGCTCGACGGGCGCCCCCGACCTCGGAGCCCTCCACCAGACACACGTCATAGCGGCGGCGAGCGCCGACGTCGGCGCGACACGCGAGCTCGTGAGACGGCGGCGCCTCCTGCGGCTGCTGTTCCTCCTTGTTCCGCTCACCGTCTGGGTGAGCGTCCGAGCCCTGCTCTGGCCGACGCAGGTGATCTCCCTGCCGCACCTCTCCTCGACCGAAGCGCGCTACCTCCCGGCGATGGTGCTCATCATCATCCTGCTCCTCGTGATGACCGGCCCCATGCTCGGTGCCGGCAGCTCGCCTCACGTCCTCTACCGACCGGGAGAGATCGATGTCCGGTTCGAGGACGTCCGCGGTGCCCCCGTCGTGGTGGAGGAGGCCGTCAAGACGCTCAACCTCTTCCTCGCCCATCGCACCTTCGCCGAGCAGATGGGCGGGAGCCCGCGGCGGGCGATTCTGTTCGAGGGGCCACCCGGCACCGGCAAGACCTACATGGCCAAGGCCATGGCGGCCGAAGGGGGCGTGCCGTTCCTCTTCGTGTCGTCATCAGCCTTCCAGTCGATGTTCTACGGGCAGACGAACCGGAAGATCCGCTCGTACTTCCGCGCCCTCAGGCGGTACGCCCGCCGGGAGGGAGGCGCCATCGGGTTCATCGAGGAGATCGACGCCATCGGCGGCTCGCGCGGGGGCGAGGGCCTCGGAAGCCATCACGGCGGCGTTGCCGGTGTCGTCAACGAACTGCTGATCCAGTTGCAGTCGTTCGACCAGCCTCCGCCCGGCACGCGTTTCGCCCGCTCCCTCGTGGATCTCGTCAACGCCTGGCTCCCCGCCCACGCGCAACTACGCAAGCCGCTGCCGCCGCCGGCCAACATCCTCGTCATCGGCGCGACAAACCGTGCGTCGCAGCTCGACCCGGCCCTGCTCAGACCGGGGCGCTTCGACCGGAGCATCTACTTCGACCTGCCGTCACGAAGCGGCCGGCGAGAGATCATCGACTACTACCTGGGCAAGAAGTCCCACGAACCCGAGATCGACGATCCGGCCAAGCGCGACGCCCTCGCCGCTCTCACGACCGGCTACTCACCGGTGATGCTCGAGCACCTTCTGGACGAGGCGCTCGTCTGGGCCCTCAGGCGGGGCGCCGACCGACTCGGTTGGGCCGACATCCAGCACGCCAAGATGACAGCAGAGATCGGACTCGCCCAACCGGTCGAGTACTCCGAGGCCGAGCGGCGAACCATCGCTACCCACGAGGCCGGTCATGCGACCGTGGCCTGGCTGGTCGGGAAGGGACGTCGACTCGAGGTGCTCTCGATCGTGAAGCGGCGAGACGCTCTTGGCCTGCTCTCCCACGCCGACATGGAGGAACGCTTCACTCAGACACACTCGGAGTTGCAGGCGCTGATCCAGATCTCCTTCGGCGGCATGGTCGCCGAGGAGATCTTCTTCGGCGAGACGAGCTCGGGCGTCGCAGGCGACCTGCAGGCGGCGACCAATGCGGCCTGTCACATGGTCGGCAACCTCGGGATGGGCAGCACCCTCGCCTCGGCCAGCGTGATCGGCGGCAGCGTCGCCTCACAGGTGATGGCGAGCGATGAAGGCCGCCGGGAGGTGGAAGAGCTGCTCAGGCGTGCCAAAGCCGATGCATCGGACATGCTGAAAGGGACGAGCCACATCGTGGAGGCCCTTCGCGATGCCCTGCTCGAACGCAACGAGCTCGTCGGCGACGAGATCCGCGACGTGATCCTCGGCGCCGGGCTGGATGTCGGGATGACGAGTCTGCCGCAGTGAGCCGGCGGGAAGAGAACCCCCTGCGAGGCTGACAGGGCGAAATAGGGACTTTCGTCTCTTCCGTGGTCGCCACAGGCAGACGTAGGCTCAATTCTTGCGTTGTGAGCAGCGCGCCGTTAGGAGGGGCCATGGATGACCTGGATTCTCTCTCCCACACGGCTCCCACCCGCGGCGATCGAGGGTGGCACGCACATCGGCCCGTCTTGCCGGGGTAGAGGATGAGCCGCCCCCGGTCGTCTGTGGACCGATCGAAGCCAGCTGCGAAGGGGCGGCCGCGCCGTGGCATGAACCGGTGGCTGATCCTGGCCGCTTACGGCCTGTTGGCCGCCAGCACGCAGCTGCTCTGGCTGACGTTCGCCCCCATCACGACGCAGACGGCGCGGGCGATGCACGTCTCGAGTGGGGCGACGGGGGACCTGGCCATCATCTTCCCGTTCGTGTACATCGTGCTCGGCCTACCGACCGGTCGCTGGCTCGACGGCAGCTTCAAGCGGGCGCTGACCACGGGCGCCGCCCTCACGGCGGCAGGCGCCCTCGTCCGGCTGGCCGGGCCGACCTCGTTCGCCGTGCAACTGGCCGGCCAGGTGGTGATCGCCGCCGGCCAGCCGCTCGTACTGAACGCCATCACGAAGATCGCCGCCCAGCACTTCCCGAAGGGTGAGCGGGCCACGGCGATCTCGCTCGGGAGCGTGTCGCTCTTCCTCGGCATCCTTGCCGCCATGCTTACCGGAGGGGCGCTCTTCGACGCCGGTGGCTTGCGACTCCTGCTCGCCGTGCAGGCCGTCCCCGCCGTGCTTGCCGCCGTCTGGATCCTGGGGGCGCTCCGCACGCCGGCCGCCTACCCCGACAACCCTTCGACCTCGGTCGCGCTCGGCTGGCTCCGGCGGGATCGGTTCATGTGGGTGCTCGCCGGCCTGCTGTTCGTCGGGATGGGCATCTACAATGCCGTCGCCACGTGGCTCGAGACGATCCTCAATCACTTTCACGAGGGCTCGGCCGCAGGCAACCTCGTCGCCCTCATGACCTTCGCCGGCATTCTCGGCGCCGCCACCCTGCCGCCCGTCATCGCCTCGCGGAACCGCCGGCGGGCCATGCTGTCGGCCGCCACCGGGTTGTCGGTCGTGTGCTTCCTGGCGATTGCCGCCCGCCACGGGCTCGCCTGGGTCGCCGTCTTCTTGTTCGTCGAGGGTTTCGTGCTCATGACGAGCCTCCCGGTCACGTTGGACTGGTCAGAGCTGCACGCCGGGCCTGAACGCCAAGGGGGGGCCGTGGGCTTCCTCATGCTCGCCGGAAACCTCGGTGGGGTCGTCCTCGCCCTGACGGCTCAGGCGCTCATGGGCAGACCTGACTTCGCCCTGGTCGCCCTGGCCGCCGCCGGGGGCGTGGGCCTGCTGTTGACGACACGGCTGCCGGCGCGGGTGTCGGACACCTCCGAGCAGGTGGACGTAACGCCCGGGTGAACCCAGTCAGACGGGGGCGGCGAGGGGGTGCCATCGGTCGCCTCGAGGGGCCTGGTGCCTGAGCGGCTATCTGAGCACCCGTTTCGAGATCACGATGCGCTGGATCTGGTTGGTGCCCTCGTAGATCTGGGTGATCTTGGCGTCCCGCATGAACCGTTCCACGGGGAACTCCCGCGTGTAGCCGTATCCGCCCAGCAGCTGGACGGCATCGGTGGTCACCTGCATGGCGACGTCCGAGGCGAAGCACTTCGCCATCGCTCCGAGGGACGACAGCTCCCCGTCGGGATCTCCGGCATCGATGGCACTGCAGGCCCGGTAGACGAGGCCTCGCGCCGCCTCCAGGCGCATGGCCATGTCGGCGACCATGAACTGCAGTCCCTGGAAGTCGGCGAGCGGCTTGCCGAACTGCTGGCGCCGCTTCAAGTAGGCGGCCGCGTAGTCGAGCGCACCCTGGGCGATGCCGACGGCTTGGGCGCCGATCGTCGGCCGGCTTCGGTCGAGGGTGTGCATGGCGATATAGAAACCCCGCCCCTCCTCCCCCACCCGGTTCTCGACCGGGACACGCACCTCGTCGAAGAGGACCTCGCCGGTGGGGCTCGCCCGCAGTCCCAGCTTGTGCTCGAGCTTGGGGACCTTCACTCCCCAGTCCTTCTCCACGAGGAAGCAGCTGCTGCCTCGATGGCCGGCCGTCGGGTCCGTCTTGGCGAACACGGTGTAGAGGTCGGAGATGCCGGCGTTCGTGATCCAGTACTTGGTTCCCGAGATGACGTAGTGGTCACCGTCGCGCACCGCCCGCGTCGTCAGCGAGGCGACGTCCGAGCCGGCGTCCGGCTCGGACAGGCAGTAGCTCGCCTGCGCCTCGCCCGAGGCGATGCGGGGAAGGTACCGTTGCTTCAGCTCCTCGCTGGCGAAGTTCATGAGCGGGAGCATCGCCAGCTTGGAGATGAGCAGCGTGACGGCTGTGGAGGCGCACGCACGGGAGACCTCCTCGATCGACAGGGCCTGGGTGACGACGTCGGCCCCCTGGCCGCCGTACTCAGTCGGCACCCAGAGGGAGGGCAGCCCCAGCTCCACGCATGCGCGAAAGCTCTCCCAGGGGTACTCCTCGCGCTCGTCGTAACCGGCGGCCCCCGGCGCGACCTTCTCCTCGACGAACCGCCTGAGAACCTTTCGGAACTCGCGCTGGTCCTCTGTCAACTCCCACGACGGCATGGACCGAGTATCGCGCCTGTCAGCCCGAGCTCCGACCGTCCTCAGCCGGGCAAGCCGGTGAGCACGCGCCAGAGGTCCGGATCCGACCTCGTGGCCTCCCGAACCTCCGCAGGTGAGAGGCGCAGCGTCGACTCCGGGATGAGGTCGGCAAGGTCGCGCTGCTGCCAGTAGTCGTGGGCGATGCCGGCAAAGAGCCGCTCGCGGGTCTCCACGGGCTCCTCAGGCGCACCGTCGAGGTAGCCGAACAGATGCAGCGCCAGCTCGACATCGCTCAGCACCGGCGCGCGCCCGACCATGGAGGCTCGCCGCAGCCCGATGGCGACCGCGCCTGCGAGCACGTCGTCGGTGTGCTCGAGGTCGGTCAGGCGCAAACGGTCGCCGAACCGCCCGGCCAGCAGCAGGGCGTAGCCCTGGTCGGGGCCCGGGATGCCGGTGTTCGGCCGGTGCCGCGCGTGCGGCTGCGGTCGGTAGTCGGCCGGCCGGTGCGAGTACCACTCACCAGCTCCGGGCAGCTTGTAGGCCTGGCGGACCTCGGCTCGGTCGGTGACGGGGGCGAACTTCGGTTGGGTCATCGGGCTCGTTTCGTCGTCGGCGCGCCAACAGCCGAGCTCAGATCGCGTCGACCTCGGCGACGGCGATGGTAGCGGCGGCGTCGGGGCCGACAAGAATCCCCACCTCAAGGGGATCAACCCCGGGAGATGCGCCCTCACCATCGGCCGGTGCACCGCCCGAGGCTGCCGCCGCCCGCACAAGGCCGAACACGACCGAATCCACGAGCGCCTGCCAGGACGCTTCGATGATGTTCTCCGACACGCCGATCGTCGACCAGGTGCCGTCGGCGTCGGAGGTGTCCAGCAGGACCCGCGTGACGGCGCCCGTCGCCTGCTCGCTGGAGAGCACGCGGACTCGGTAGTCGGTCAGATGGACGTTCTGCAGCGCCTTGAACTGCGGCTCGACCGCCATGCGCAAAGCGGCATCGAGGGCGTTCACGGGCCCGTTGCCTTCCGCCGTGGCGACGATGCGCTCGTGGCCGACGTGGATCTTGACGGTCGCCTCCGTGGTGAGCTCACCGGCGGACTCCCAGGGGTGAACGAGGCGGTCGGCATCCCGCTCCCTGCCCGAGGGGGTCGCCCGCCAGTCGGTGATGACGCGGTAGGACTCGATCCTGAAGGCGTCGAGACCCGCGGTCGCACCCGAGGCCGCCCGCATGAGCAGCTCGAGCGAGCCGTCGGCCGCTTCGAAGTGATACCCGGCGTGCTCGAGCCGCTTCAAGGTGTCGAGCACCCGTTGCAAAGCGGGAGAGTCGAGCGAGAGCCCCAGCTGGGCAGCTTTCATCTGCAGGGTCGAGCGACCTGCCAGCTCGCTCACGACGACACGGGTCCCGTTGCCCACCAAGTCCGGCTGGATGTGCTCGTAGGCGTCCGCGCGCCGGATGAGGGCGCTCGTGTGCAGTCCGGCCTTGTGGGCGAAAGCAGCCGTCCCGACGTAGGGGCGCTGCGGGTCGAGAGTGAGGTTGACGAGCTCAGCGACATGATGGGCCACCGCCGTCAGCCGTTCGAGCCGGTCTGGTGGGATCGTGCGCACGCCCATCTTCAGGCTGAGATTGGCGATCGTGGCCGACAGGTCGGCGTTGCCGGCACGCTCCCCGTAGCCGTTCACGCACCCCTGCACGTGCGTGGCGCCTTGCCGCACGGCTGCGAGCGTGTTGGCGACGGCACAGCCGGCGTCGTTGTGAAAATGGCCTCCCAGCTCGGCAGAGGTGCGCTGCCGGACCTCCGCCACGATCCGCTCGACATCGTCGGGGAGCGTGCCGCCGTTCGTGTCGCACAGCACGAGCGCCTCGGCGCCGGCTTCCTCCGCAGCCGACAGGACGCGGAGGGCAAAGTCGGGATCGCGGCCGTAGCCGTCGAAGAAGTGCTCGGCATCGAAGAACACCCGCAGCCCCGCCGCTCGCAGGAACGCCACCGAGTCCGCCGCCATGGCCACGGCCTCGTCGAGGCTGGTGCGCAACGCTTCGGTCACGTGCAGGTCCGACGCCTTCGCCACGATGCACACGGCCGAGGTCCCCGCTTCGGCGAGGTGGCGAAGGACGTCGTCGTCGGCGGCAGAGACACGGGGCCGCCTCGTCGAGCCGAAGGCGACGAGGGTGGCGTGCCCGAGGCGCAGCTCTGAGCGTGCCCGACGGAAGAACTCCTCGTCCTTCGGGTTGGCACCCGGCCAGCCGCCTTCGATGAAGGCGACGCCCAGGTGGTCGAGCTGCTCGGCGACGCGGAGCTTGTCCTCCACGGTGAGGGACATGCCCTCCTGCTGGGTGCCGTCTCGCAGCGTGGTGTCGTAGACCTGGACCGCCTCGGGCAGGCCGCTCACGTGACCGTGCGAGTGTGAGTCGGCCGCCGCCTCGCCCCGCCGATGCCGGTGGGGAGCGGCTGCGCCTGGTGTCTCGCGGCTTTCAGGTGACATGCTCCACCCAGTCTTTGTACCGGTCGATCTGACCCCGCACCGCCTGGAAGAACTGCTCCTGGATGGCTTTTGTGATGGGGCCGGGTTTCCCGGTGCCGACGACGCGGTCATCGACCGAGGTGACGGGAACGACCTCGGCGGCCGTTCCGGTGAGCCAAGCCTCCTCCCCCATGTACAGATCCGTCCGCCGCAGCTGAGCCTCGGCCACCTCGTATCCGAGATCGCCTGCGATCACCCGCACCGAGTCGGAGGTGATGCCCTCGAGGGCGCCCACGCTCGAGGCCGGCGGCGTGAGGATCCGGCCGTGGCGCACCACGAAGATGTTCTCCCCGGTCCCCTCGCACACATGCCCGTCCGTCGTGAGCAAGAGGGCCTCGTCATAGCCGGCCATGACGGCCTCCACCTTGGCAAGCGACGAGTTGACGTACATGCCGGTGCCCTTGGCCGCCGTCGGCATGGCACGGCTGTCATGACGGGCCCAGGACGACACCTTCAGCCGGATGCCGTTGGCGACGCCCTCGTCGCCCAGATAGGCGCCCCACGGCCAGCAGGCGACGGCGACGTTCACCGAGCAGAGCATCGGGTTGAGACCCATCTCGCCGTAGCCGAGATAGACGATCGGCCGGATGTAGCACGCCTCCAGGCCGTTGACGAGAACGACCGTCTTCACGGCCTCGATCATCTCCTCCGGGCTGAAGGGAACCTTCATCCCGAGGATGTGGGCGCCGCTGAAGAGGCGAGCGATGTGATCGGTGAGACGGAAGACGGCTGGACCCTGGGAGGTCGAGTACGCCCGGATGCCCTCGAAGACGCCGAGCCCGTAGTGCAGGCTGTGCGTGAGCACGTGGATCTTCGCCTGCTCCCAATCGACGAGCTCGCCGTCCATCCAGATCTTCTCAGTCGGTGTCAGTGGCACGATCACAACCTCTCTGCAACGGCATCGCCCACGCTGGCGGTGCTCCACGGCTTGTTCCAGAACCCCGTGTCGGCCTCGAGGCCACGCACGGCTTTTTCGACTCGTTCGGCGGCGTCCCGCTCACCGAGGTAGTCCAACATCATCGCCGCCGAGGCGATGGCGGCGAGCGGGTTGGCCGCCTGCGTTCCGGCGATGTCGTGCGCCGCCCCGTGGACCGGCTCGAAGAGGGACGGCCCGGTCCTGGCAGGGTTCAGGTTGGCCGAGGCGGCGAGTCCGATCCCTCCTGTCAAGGCGCCGGCGAGATCCGTGAGGATGTCGCCGAAGAGGTTGTCGGTGACGATGACGCCGTAGCGGTCTGCTCGCTCCACGAGGTGGATGCAGGCGGCGTCGACGTGCTGGTAGGCGGTCTCGACGTCGGGGTGCTCACTCGCCACTGCCGCGAACGTCCTCGACCAGAGGTCGCCGGAGAACTGGAGGACATTCGTCTTATGCACGAGGGTGAGGTGGCGTCGGGGCCGCGACTGGGCCAGCTCGAAGGCAAAGCGCACGCAGCGCTCGACTCCGTGCCTCGTGTTGACCGAGCCCTGTGTCGCCACTTCGTGTGCCGTGCCTTTCCGCAGCCAGCCGCCCTCGCCCGCGTAAGGCCCCTCTGTGTTCTCGCGCACGACGGCGAAGTCCGCCGCCGGAGCGATCGAGCTCGGGGTCCCGATGAACGGCCGAAGGTTCACGTAGAGGTCGAGCTCGAACCGAAGCCTCAACAGCAAGCCACGCTCCAGCAAGCCTGCAGGCACGGCCGTGGACCCCACGGGCGGTCCGACGGCGCCGAGGAGGATGGCATCCTGGCGGCGGAGCCGCTCGAGGGTCTCGTCTGCCAGCACCTCCCCCGTCGCCAGGTAGTGGTCGGCCCCAAGCTCGTAGTCGGTCGTGGCGAGCTCGACGCCCACGGCCGCCACGACCTTGAGCGCCTCTGCCAGCACCTCCGGACCGATGCCGTCCCCGCCGATGACGGCCACGCGGTGAGGGCGCGCGGACCCGTCGTTCGCCTCCTCGGCCCGGCTCTGGTTCTCGCTCACGGCTCAGGGCTTCTTTCGTCGCAGGGAACTTCGGCAAAGCAAAAGGCCGCCCACCGGGTGGACGGCCTTGGACGCGCTCAGGACGGGCGCGTCTAAGTGGGAATTACGATCCCGTAGTTCATCGAGGTAACTGCCCGGTTCATCCCCCAAAGTCTGACCGGGCCGCGGCCCCTCGTCAACCCAGCCCCTTCTACGACGCCGCGATCGCAGACTTGTAGAGGGCCGCCACGCTGGCGCCGAAGGTGGCCGCATAGGAGACCGAGGGGGTGTAGCCCCCTTGCTCGTAACCACCGACGACGCCGATCAGGCGGCCGAGCCCGGTTGACGGGCTGACATCGACGAGCCATGGGCCACCGCTCGTTCCGTCGGTGTAGCCACCGCAGCTGAACTCGAGCTGGGTCGGGCTGAAGGAGAGGGCCACGTTCTCGCAGGAGATGGGTGAGTCCTCGCCTTCCGGGTAGCCGATGACTCGCACGAGCTGACCGGGGGGAACACCGGTGGCGAGCAGCTCACCTCGAGTGACGTCCTGCACATTCTTTCCGGAGCGGGAGCGGTCGATGACGAGGAAGGCGAAATCGTCATTGGGGTCGGCGGACGACGTCCAAGCCTGGTTGACGATGATGCGCTCGACACCCCAGATTCCGTAGGGCGTTTGCCCGCTGTGATACTCGGGCACGAAAGCGATGCGATCCGGCGTTGTCGCACTCACGCAGTGTGCGGCGGTCATGACGAGGTCATGGCCCGGGCTGTCCACGACACTCGCAGTGCAGAAATGGCTCCCCAGGCCACCAGCCGCCGTCGTCGTGAAGAGGGCACCGACCGCCGGGGTGCCGACGAAGGAGACGCCGCCAGGGACGGCGGGTGCGTCCGCCATCTCCGGCGAGGCCGAATTCGCCGCCTCCGGCGCCAAGACTCCCACCCTGGCCGTGGCCGGACCGAGGCGACTTACCGGGAGCAGGCCGAGGTAAACCACGAGCAGCGCCGACGCAGCCAGCACCGGGCGCCGCAGCACCCGAGGACGTTTCGCAATTCGCTCGCCGTTCCGCATCATCCACTCTTACGACTCAGTCGGCTGCCGCTTCATCCGACCGGGCCTCAGTGCCCTCTGCGGCCCGACACGCTCGTGTGGCCCGATCCCGCCATTGCCATGGAGCAGGGTCACGTCGACTCGCCAAAGTTTAGCGTCGTGATCCACAGATCGGCCACCTGAGAGCTCGAGGAGCTCGACGCCGTGCCCTCAGTCCCGGTCAGCCTGGCGGCTCTCCTGCGCCCCTGCCTGGGGCTTCACGTCGACGGCCCCGGACGGCTGAGCACGGACCGCCACATCTGCGTTCGGAGCCAAGCGACGAGCGAGCAGCACCGCTCCGAGGACGACGGCGGCGAAGCCGACAAGCCTCATGATCCCGAAGGCACCGAGGGGGACACGCTCGCGAAAGAGCACGACCCCGGCCGAGATCGGAACGACGTTCGTGAAGAGGGCGCTCATCCCGGCGGTCTGCAGGGCGCCCCCACGTTGAAAGGCCAGCTGCAGAGTCGCGAAGGCAAGGCCGGTGCAGGCCAGCAGGATCGGGACGAGGAGCCAACCCACCCCGATGAGCGCCCCCTTCGTGGCGATATCGGCCGCGGCGTAGAGGAGCCCGGCAGCGGCGCCCAGCCCTGCACCGGGAGCCAGCGCTGTCCGGGGAAGGAGGGCGAGGACCCCTGCAGCCCCTACGCAGGCGGCGATCCAAACCATCGTGTTCGACCACTCCGGCCGCGCGCTGGACGGAGCGGCGACGGCCAGCGACACCGCCACCGCGCCCAAACCGATCAGGCAGGCCGACACGCCGACGACCTCGCTCCGCCTGAGCCGCACACCGCCCCAGCGCCACGTGGCGAGCGCCAGTACACCGACTCCGCCGGCGGCCACCGTCTGGACGAGTGAGAGGGGAGCAAAGCGCAAGGCGAGTATGTAGAGACCCCAGCCTCCCCATCCGACCACGTAGCCGGCCAGCCACCGCCGGCTGGTGAACAGGTGGCGAAGCGATGTCGCCGGCCTGCGCAGCGACAACTCCGGCAGCGCCGAGGCGGCCGAGTGCTCCACGAAGAACGCCCCGCCGATCGCCACGGCCGAGAGCAGCGCCAAGCAGAGGCCGATGGCGAGGCTCACGGCACACGTGCCTCGTCATCCTCGCCCGCAGCCGGTTGCCCAGGTGACACCTCGCCGCCTTCGAGCCGGGAGCCCGCAGGCTCCTCAGCCGGCTTCCATCCACGGCCGCGGATCCTCTCCGAGAACGGCAGGTAGCCCTCGGCGGCCATCGCCGAGACGATGACCCGCGGCAGTTCGGAGTACCGCTCGAAGAGCACATAGCGTGGCCGCCACACAGGGTTGAACTTGCGGTTGAACAAGAGGAGGTTGTCGAGTTGGAGAGACAGCCGCCGTTTCAGCAGGAGGAGAACGTCTCTCTCCAGGTGCTGGCGGATCGAGTCATCACCGCTCGCGAACAAGCCGGCAAAGGGGGAGAAGTTGAGCGAAATGGCTCCGTACCCGTTGTTCCTCGCGTACTCGACCGTCTTGCAGACGAGCCAGGCGATCACGCCGTTGGGGAGATCCGAGCGCCGAGGTGGGGACGAGAGCGACAGCGACTTGCCGGCACGACAGACGGCGAGGTGCAAGAAGGCGACCACCCTTCCATCGCCGCTCCTCGCGATCACAAAGAGAGCGTCGTCGTCGTCGAGCGCAAACAGGTCCTCCAGCTCCATCACGAACCCCGTCTTGGGGCGACCGCCAAGCCACTGCCTCTCGACGTCGCGCAGCTCCTGACGAAGGGAGGGATCGACCGCGCCCGCTGGGAGGATCTCGGCGACATAGCCATTCCGTTCGACGCGGTGTGCAGCCTGACGAACGGACTTCATCGCGCCACCCTGGAGCGAGAACGACGCCACCTCGATGACGGCCTCGTCTCCGTGGTACAGCCCACGAAGGCCAGCAGCCCGGTAGGCATCCAGGTACCTGTCGGATGCGCCGAGGACGGCGACGCCCCACGCTCTCAGGTGCGCGTAGGCGAGGAATGCCTCGATTGCAGCGGGAATCTTGTCGGGTGGGCCGATCGGATCCCCGCTCATCAAGGCGATGCCCCTCACCGTGCGGTAGGCGATGAGGACCTCGTCCCCCTCTGGCCTGCCGGCGGCCTCTGGGCCGCCGAAGAAGAAGCGGTCCTTGTCGGCCCGCAACGCGAACGGGGAGAGGGTGTCCGTCCCGAACTTCGTGATGATCTGCCGCGCTCGTTCCCGCCGGGCGCGATCGCCCGTGAATCGGTCGCGCCAGGGAGCGAGCCAGGGCGCGGCCGCCCAGCCGACTCCGATGGCCATCAACGAGATGACCGACCAGGGAAACCATTCGCCGAGCCTGCCGATGAAATAGGCGCTGTCTCGCGGTGAAGTGCCGATCATCGCCCGCAATGTGTCCAGCGCCGCTGATGGAAGGCTGATAGGGAGATCGGCGACGATCCGATTGATCACGAGCGTCGTGACTCCGTAGGCGAAGACGATGGCGATCATCGCCGCAAGCCGGCCGAATGACTGCGACGGCGCCGACGGGTTTCCCGGCGAGCGGAAGTCCTGACGCCGCGCCACGAGGGCGACGGCAACCAGTCCCGACGCCACCGCCGCTCCGAAGTGAAGGCCCCTGAGGAGATGCAGCACCGTCGAGATGCTGAGAAGCGTGACTGACAACCGGTAAGCCCACACGTTGCCGCGAGCGAGCACGCGGGCGCTCAGCAGCAGGACGACACCGACCGGGACGGCGAGAGCGCTCAAGAGGGGCACGAAGCTCGGCGCCAACGACTCGAGGCGGCCGAAGCCGTGGTGCCGAGGGATGATCGCCGAGACAAGATCGAGCGCACCGCACAAGCCGACGGCCCAAGCA
>DASPSK010000399.1:0-4474 GCA_035623975.1 Acidimicrobiales bacterium
CTGCCCGCCTGGGGGCTTCGGCCGATCAGGTCATCGTTTGCGGCCCGGCCCGACGGGAGAGGAGCGGCAACCGTGACGCGTCTCGTCCGTGCCGTCCACGAGCTTGCCCTCCGCATCGACGACGAGGCGGCCCGTTGGGGAGGGGGTCTCGACCTTCGCTTCCTCTGGTCACCTGGTGCCACGGCCTCGGCCGTCCTTCTCGCCATGGGCGTGACCCCACCCCTTGCGAAGTTCCGCCTCCCTGACTCTGAGTACGCCGCCTGGACGGCCGGCCTGCACGGCGGCTGGGTGGCCGCTCGCCTCTGCCGGGTTGCCTTCCCGGGGATCGATCTCGATGTTCGATCCGCCTACGCGGCCGTCGCCGTCCTCCTCGGCTGGTGGCGGTACCTCACCGCCTCCCAGGTGCGGCGCCACGACGTCACCGAGGAGTTCCGGGAGTTCCTCGCCTCGCCCGATCTCGCTGCCAGCATGCGGGGCAACAGGACTTGGAACCGGTGGGGCCTTACCCGGGTCGTCCTTCGTCTGGACGGCCAACCGGTGCCCGTCGAGACGCCCCGGCCGGGCGGCGGTTCCCGCATGGAGGTCCGACCGGCTCTTTCCGAGCGCTACGACTGCGCCTGGCCGGACGCCGTCACCGCGACACTCCAGGCTGGACGACCTGTCGAGGTGCTCGAGGCTGTGCGGCTGGTTCCCGTCGGGCACCAGCCAGGGCTGCACACGGTCGGCATCCCGGGCGGCGAGCTCGACCCTGCAGGCGATCCGGCCGTCGCGCTCGTGCGTCGTCGTCGTGAGGCTCAGCGCGCCCGGGAACGACGCTTGGTCGATGCCATCCGGGCCATCGTGAACAGCCTCGTCTACGGCAACGTCGCTCGCTTCGACCGCGACGACGCAGCAGGTGAGCGCCCGGGGCCCCTTTGCTTCCCACCCCTTGCTTGCACCGTCGCCGCCGGTTGCCGTGCCCTCCTTGCCGTCTTCATCCACGAACTCGAAGAACGCGGCTACCCGGCGGCCTACTGGGACACCGACGGTCTCATCGCTGCCGGCGGCACATCAGGCGTCCTCGACAGCGACGCAGTGCGCAGCATCGCTGCGCTCTTCGACCCCCTCGATCCCTTCGGGGACGGCGAGTCCTTCTTCAAGGTCGAGGCAGAAGGCACCGTCGGCGTCTTCGGTCAGAAGAAGTACGTCATCGTCAACGAGGCCGGCGAAGTCGTCGCCCACACCGAGTCGGGTATAGGCGGCTTCGTGCCCCCTCCGGGCTTTGGGGCAAGAAGACCATCCGACGGGCGTTATGTCGTCACGGCCGAGATCGCCCAGGCGCACCTCGCCCGAGGCGACGGGCTCCTTCCTCGCTTGTCGTGGGAGGACGTAGCGCCGGACTGGCCCGCCCTGGAGCGTCACTCCCTCTCGACCCCAACCGCCCTCGACGAGATGCCGGACAACCTCGGGTGCCGGCCCTTCTCCCGCATCGTCGAGGCGATCTCCACCTACGGCGACTGCCATCCGGTTGCCCTCGATCCAGGCGGTGAGCTCGCCGACCTCGGCCTTCTCGCCTTCTTCGACGCCAGGACGGGCCCACCCGGTGAGATCAGCTGCCACCCGGAGGCGACGGGAGCCTTCGTCGTCGACTCCCTGCGGGCGCGGGCGGTCGAGTGGGGACACGTTGCCGACCGCAGCCCCTCCGGCCCAGTCGTTCTCGACCCCCTCCTCGTCCGCACGGTCGGCAAGTCAGGGACTGTCTTTGTCGACGACTCCCCGCAGCTCGTCTACGCCGAGGTCGACGCCGCCAGTGTCCTCCTCGAGGCTGCCCGCAGGTTGCGAGGCCCTCTCGTGGCCGAAGTCTGTGGCCTTCGACCACGCACGGCCCGAGCCCTCGCGGTGGGGCGACAACCGGAACCGGCAACCGTCGCCGTGGCGCTGTCGGCCCTGAAGGAGCGCTTCGGCCCTGACCCGTTGCCGACGCTCCTCGACCTTGCGGAGCTGGCAGCCGACTCGTGCTGTCAGTGGCCATCGTGCGCAGAGGCGACCTCGCGGCCAGGCGGCTCCTGGTGCCCAACCCACGCCCGGCGCTCGGGCCTCGAGCGGGCCGGGGTTTTCGGAGGTGCCCGATGAGGATGCCACCACCGGACTGCGGCCTCGTCCGTTTCGACCTGGTGAAGTGTCTCGAAGGTGACGGGCCACCGGAGCCATTGCTCCTTCGTCGCAGGGACGGGAGGGCGCTTCTCTATCCGGCCGCCGTGCACTCGCTCGCCGGGGAGCCCGGCGCGGGGAAGAGCTGGGTCGCCATCGCTGGCGTCGCCGAGGTCGTCTCGTCGGGCGTCAACGCCATCTTCCTCGACTACGAAGACACGGCGGCGACGATGGCGTCCCGCCTTCTTGCCGTGGGCGTCGAGCCGGACGCCATGGACCGGGTCGCCTACCTGCAGGTATCCGGGGCGATCGGAACGATCGGGCTCACTTTCCTCGCCGACATGGTCGAACGGGGTGGAGTCGCCCTCGTCGTGATCGATGCGGTCGCCGACTCGCTCGCGGCCGAGGGCTGTTCCGAGAACGACGCCGTCGACGTCTCCGGCTGGATCGCCAAGGTGCCCCGGCCGCTCGCGCGGGCGGGGGCTGCGGTCCTCCTCGTCGACCACGTCACGAAGGACGAGTCGAGCCGGGGCCGCTACGCGAGGGGATCGGGTGCCAAGCTCGCCGGCGTCGACGGCGCAGCCTTCGTCCTCGATGTCGAAGAGCCCTTCTCGCGCGAAGCATCGGGACGAGGAAGCCTGCGACTTGCCAAGGACCGCCACGGCTCGATCGGCCGGGTGGGCGAGGTGGTCGCCACCGTCCGCTTCGAGGTGCATGCCGGCTCGCTCACCGCCGTCGTGCTCGACCGGCCGGACCATGACGGCCAGGGAAGCCCCCGAGACATTGATGAGCGCCGGGTGAGCCCACGGCAGGTGGTCGAGCGACTCCAGACATCCGGCGGACACTGGTCGTCCGTCTCAGAGGCCGCCAGTGTGCTCGAAGTAAGCCGCCAGGCAGCCTCCGACATGCTGACGTCGGCAGTGCTGAGCGGCCTTGTCGTCGAGGACAAGGGTCCCGGCAATGCCCGCTCCTTCCACCTGCCGACGGCTTCGCCGTACGAGGTCGTCGACCTCGAGGCGGCACGCCGCCATCGCGAAGAGCAGGGCCAGAAGTGAACGAGGGTTCGCAACTACCGCCGACCGCCTGGACGCCGGACGGTCGGCGGTGGGGGTGGTCCCCGCCAGGAGAAGACAGGAGGGCACCTGATGCCCATCAAGACGGCAACAAAAGAACCCGAGCGCCGGTCTGAGGTCGTCGCCGAGACGACCACGAAGGTCGGCAACCTGACCCGCGACCCCGAGCTTCGCTTCGGGGCGAAGGGGACACCGTTCGCGAGAGCGGGCCTCGCCGTCAATCGTCCGAAGACCCCAGGGAACTGGCGCGGTGAGCAGGTGACCGACTTCTACGAGATCACCTGCTTCGGCGAGATGGCAGAGCACGCGGCCGAATCGCTCGGCAAGGGCATGCGGGTCATCGTCGTCGGCCGTGCCGAGATCGAGCACTGGAAGGACGACACGGGCGCGGACCGCACGACGAAGCGGATCATCGCTCGTGAGGTTTCGCCCTCGCTCCGGTGGGCGACGGTGATTGTGGAGCGGGTGGCAGGCGGCTCCAGCCCGGCCACGAACGGCAACGCTGCCGTCGAGGAAGATGACGGGGAGCCGTTCTGATGAAGTCCTCTGCCGGGCGGGAGGCGGCGGTCGCCTCCAGCCCGGCAGGGTGCCGGGTCTATGCCGCTCACCCGATCAGCTGCTACGGCACCGCCCACGCCCGTGATCGCCTTGCCACCCTCGGGAAGCTCCTCGGTGGTGTCGAGATCGTCGATCCGGAGGAGCGCTCGTGGCCATCCGAGGACGCCTGGTTCGATGAGTGGCCCGACCTCTTGGCCTCCCTCGACGGCTTGGTCGTCTTCGCCGCGCCCGACGGCACCATCGGAACGGGATGTGTGACTGAGCTGGCAGATGCCCTGGCGAGCGGCATCCTGCTCGCGGGTTTGGATGACCGTGGCCTTCGCCGACTTGACGGCCTGCGCTTCGTTGCTGCGGAACGAAGGACGATGCGATCGGCGGCGCGCCTGTTTCTCGGGGAGCCGATCGCACCTGACACCTTCCAGCAGGCGATGGCGAATGGAGGGAACATCCGTCCGTGATCGATCGGCCGCACCACCACATCCTGCAGTTGTTGCCCGAGCTCCGCGCGGACGAGTACGCGGCGCTCAAGGCGGACATCGCCGAACACGGCGTCCTCGTGCCACCCGTGGTCGACGCCGACTCGGGCGAGATCGTCGATGGCCACCACCGCGTGAGGGCATGGACAGAGCTGCGGACCGAGGGTCACAAGGTGCCCGACTACCCGCGCGACGTCCGGCGCTTTAGCTCCGACGAGGAACGTGTCCGCTTCGTCC
>DASPSK010000188.1:0-4545 GCA_035623975.1 Acidimicrobiales bacterium
GGCCGGCCGGGCCGGAAACGGCCGCCACGACGAGCGGCCCCGGCGTCACCGCCAGGCCCGCCCGGAGGATCGAGTAATGCCAGACGCCCGTGAGGAAGAGGATGTTCCCGAGCAGCATGGCGAAGAAACCCATGGAGTAGACGAGGGTGGCGGCGTTGGCGAGGCTGAAGGAGCGGGCGGAGAACAATGACAGATCCAGCACCGGCTGGGCATGGCGGGAGGAACGCACGATGAAGGCTGTGCCGAGAACGACCGCCAGCGCGAAGCAGGTCACGATGCGTCCGCTCGACCAGCCCCACGTCGGGCCTTGCGAGATCCCAAGGACGAGGGCGGCGAGTCCCGTGCTCACGAGCACGACGCCCGCGTAGTCGGGCTTGGCTTGTGAGCTCGCCCGCTCGGCGGAGGCGAGCACCCGGCTCCCCAGCACGGCGGCCAGCGCCCCGATGGGCAGGTTGACGAAGAAGACCCAGCGCCAGCCGCCGGCCGCGATGAGGGAGGCGCCGAGCGAGGGCCCCGTGGCAACCGCGAGCGCGCCGACGCCTCCCCACAGCGCCACGATCTGGGAGCGCCGCTGGATTGCGAAGGCGCCGAGCAGCAGGCCGAGGGAGGCTGGCAGCATGGCGGCGGCGCCGACCCCCTGGATCACCCGGCCGGCGACGAGGACACCGAGGGAGGGGGCGAACCCGCACAGGGCCGACCCCAGGCTGAAGATGGCGAGGCCGGCGAGGAAGACCTGCTTGCGCCCGAGACGATCCGCCGTCCTGCCGGCGGTGACGAGCAGCGACCCGAAGACGATGCTGTAGCCGGTGATCACCCAGACGAGCGACGCCCGCGGATCATGGGAGAACGAGCGCTGCAGGGCGGGAAAGGCGATGTTCACGATGGACAGGTCGAGCGAGGCCATGAAGGCCCCGAGGGCCGTCACGACGAAGACGACGCCGCCCCTGCTGCCCGGCGTCGTCGCCCTCCTCGGCGTCGCTCCCGGCGTCTCGACCGCAGTAGGTTCTGTCATGCAACGCACTCTAATGAATTGCGTTGCATAATGCAACTGACTAGACTGCTGAGCCATGGAACGCAAGAGCTTTGCGAGCATGGACTGCTCCGTCGCCCAGTGCCTCGAGGTCGTGGGCGAGTGGTGGAGCATGTTGATCGTTCGCGACGCCTTCTTAGGCGTGACCCGTTTTGACGACTTCCACAGTCGCCTCGGCATCTCGCGCAACATCCTCCAGCAACGCCTCACACGCCTCGTGGAGGCCGGCGTGCTGCAGCGCGTGCGGTATTCGGAGCACCCGCTGCGCTACGACTACAAGCTCACGGACAAGGGCCGTGACCTCTGGCCCGTTCTCACGGCCATGCGCCAGTGGGGTGACCGTTACGCCGCCCCCTCCGGCCCTCCTGTGCGCATCCGCCACAAGGCCTGCGGCCAGCTCACCGAGGCCATGCTCGTCTGTAAGGCCTGCGGCAAGAGCCTCGGACCGAGGGATGTCGAAGCCGTCGGGCGCCAGCTTCACCGAACCGGCCGGCCTCGCGCCGCCGGCGCCCGGGATGCCGAGCTGCCCGCTGCCGCCCCGGTGGCTCCCGCCGGCTGAGACGGCTGGCCGCCGGCGCCATCGCGGTAGCCGCCCGCGCCGGCGCCACGCGAGAATGAGCGGACCGCTCAGGCTCGCTCGTCCTGGGCCGCCATCTCCGCGGCGACGTCGGCGGCGAATCTGTCGACGTCGTCCTCCGTGGTGTCGAACGACGTCATCCAGCGGACCTCTCCCGTGGACTCGCTCCAGGTGTGGAAGGAATGGCGAAGGCGCAACCGGGCGGCGACCGCGGTCGGGATGAGGGCGAACACGGCGTTCGCCTCGACGGGATGGGTGATCCTCACCCCGGGGATGGCGCCGGCGGCGGAGGCCAAGCGGGCGGCCAGCTCGTTGGCGCGGCGGGCGTTCGAGAGCCACAGGTCCCCACCGAGCAGCGCCTCGAACTGCACGGAGATGAAGCGCATCTTCGAGGCGAGCTGCATCGCCGCCTTGCGCAGGTACCCGATGCCCGCCACGGCGCCGGGGTTGACGACGACGATGGCTTCGCCGAGCATGAGCCCGTTCTTCGTCCCCCCGAAGGAGATCACGTCGACGCCCACGTCCGTCGTGAGGTCGCCGAGGCCCACCCCGAGAGACGCCGCCGCGTTGCAGATGCGGGCACCGTCCATGTGCACGGCCAGAGCGGAGCGATGGGCCGCCTCGCAGAGCGCCGCCAGCTCATCGACCGAGTAGCACGTCCCGAGCTCGGTCGACTGGGTGAGCGACACGACGCGGGGCTGTGCCCGATGCTCGTCCCCGATGCCGGTGAGGCGGCTGGCGACGAGCTCGGGCGTCAACTTGCCGTGGTCGGTCGGGATGCTCAGCAACTTCAGACCGGCGACCTTCTCCGGGGCGCCGCATTCGTCGACGTTGATGTGGGCCGACTCGCTGCAGATGACGGCGTCCCACCGCCGCGTCATCGCCTGCAACGAGACGACGTTGGCGCCGGTGCCGTTGAAGACCGGGAACACCTCGCAGGCTTCGCCGAAATGGGTGCGGAACACGTCGCCCAGGCGGGCGGTGTACTCGTCGGCGCCATAGCTGGCTTGGTGGCCGCCGTTGGCGGCCTGCAGGGCGGCGAGCACGGCCGGGTGGGCCCCGGCGTAGTTGTCGCTCGCGAAGCTGCGACGCGACGGATCGTGTCGCCGCCGAACCTGGGGCTCCCCGTTGCTGGCCATGGTCTCGATCCTGCCAGGTCCGGAGGGCCGCTGGTTCGGTCGCGCCTCCCGCGCGGCTACGCGCGCGCCGTCACACCTCGATGGCGGCTTCGGCCAGCTCGGCGACGTCGGTGCGCTGCGCACGTTCGCCCCTTTGGCGCTGGGTCCTCACGAGCGAGAGGGAGGCGAGGACGGCGGCCCCCAGCAGGGCGGCGCTGACGACGAAGGCCGTCGTGTAGCCGTGCACGAGGCCGGCGGCGATCGTCGGGAGCCGGTCTCCGTGGGCGACGAGGTAGGAGGCCGTGGCTGAAGCCGCCACCGTGTTCAACAGGGCCGTTCCGAGCGAGCCGCCGATCTGCTGGGTGGCGCTCACCATGGCGCTGGCGACGCCGGCGTCCTCTGAGGAAACACCGAGCAGGGCGGTGCTGGAGAGCGGCACGAAGGCCAGACCCATGCCGAGGCTGACAACGATCTCTGCCGGCAGCACATGGGCGAGGTAGCCGGTGTGGACGCCGATCCGGGTGAACCAGGCCAGCCCGAGGGCACCGAGAAGCAGACCGGCTGCCATGACGGCCCGGGGTCCAAAGCGCGGCAGGAGCGAGCTCGCCAGCGTGGCCGCGACGATGATGCCGGCCGAGAAGGGCAGGAAGGCGAAGCCGGTCTTGAGGGCCGAGTAGCCGAGCGTGCCCTGCAGGTAGTACGTGAGGAAGAGGAACGTCCCGAAGAGGGCGATGCCGACGAGGAGGGAGGTCAGGAACGAGCCGCCGCGACTGCGGTCGAGGACGACTCGCAACGGCAGCAACGGGTGCTCCGACCGCATCTCGACCAGCACGAAGATGATGAGGAGAACGGCTGCGGCAAGCAGGAACGAGACCGTGACGGTGGCTCCCCAACCGTCGGACTCTGCTTTCGTGAATCCATAGACCAATGAGAGCAACCCGGCCGTCACCGTCAGGGCCCCCCGCACGTCGTATCGTCCCCGGCTCTCGGCCCGGCTCTCGTGGATCTCGAAGAAGGCAAAGATCGCCGCCGTGATGGCGATGGGCACGTTGATGAGCAGGGTCCAGCGCCAGGACGCGTACTGGGTGAGGACCCCTCCGAGGATGAGACCGATGGCTGCTCCCCCGCCGGCGATCGCCCCGTACACGCCGAAGGCCCGGGCACGCTCGTGCGGCTCGGTGAAGGTCACGGTGAGAAGAGAGAGCGCTGCCGGCGCCATGACGGCGGCGAAGGAGCCCTGCAGGGCGCGGGCACCGAAGAGCATGGCGGCGTTGCGGGCCAGCCCGCCGAGGGCGGAGGCGCCGGCAAAGCCGAGGAGGCTCACGACGAACATGCGCTTGCGCCCGACGTAGTCGGCAATGCGGCCACCGAGGAGGAGCAGCCCGCCGAAAGCGAGCGTATAGGCCGTCAGCACCCACTGCCGGTTGGCGATCGAGATGTGCAGCGCCCGCTGGGCGGAGGGGAGGGCGATCGTCACGACGGAGGCGTCAAGGACGATCATGAGCTGGGCGATGCCGATGATGGCGAGGGCACGAAACCTCTTCGGGTCCGGTGACGCCACGTCCGCGCCCCCGGCACGCGGCCTTTCCCTGAATTGAGTCGCAGATGCCACAGGAATCCTCCTCAACAGCGCTCAGCCACAGGGGTCGGTTGGTGCCAGTGGACCGCTGCGGCCGTCCTCGGTATAATCGGAACGGTGGTTCCATTTGCACTATACGGAACGATGGTTCCGTTTGTCAACCCGGTCGCGCCCGCCCTCCCAAGGTGAGCGAGGCGGTGGTGGAAGCCGTCGAGGCGACAGCGCGACAGCCCAGGTCCGA
>DASPSK010000417.1:0-8828 GCA_035623975.1 Acidimicrobiales bacterium
CGACGAAGACGACGTGGCGGGGTGCCTTGAAGCTCGCCAGCCGCTCCTTCACGTGGCCGATGAGTGCTTCCTGGGCCACCGCCTCCCCCGGACGCAGTTGCACGATGGCGCAGATGGCCTCACCGAAACGCTCGTCCGGCACGCCCACACACGCCGCGTCCGCGACGCCGGGGTGGGTCTTGAGGGCTTCCTCCACCTCTTCGGGAAAGATCTTCTCCCCACCGCTGTTGATGACGACCGAGCCCCGGCCGAGCAGCTGGAGCGTCCCGTCCGCCGCCACAAGGGCATAGTCGCCCGGCACCGAGTACCGCTGCCCACCGATCGTCACGAACGTCCTCGCCGTCTTCTCGGCGTCCTTGTAGTACCCGAGCGGGAGCCGCCCGCCGAGGGCGAGCCGGCCGGCCTGGCCGGACCCGGGCGGGATGTCGTTGCCGGCCTCGTCGATGACCTTGGCGTTCGGTCCGAGCTTGAACGAGGCCGTGCCTGCCTCCGATCCGGCCGCCGAGACCGACGAGCCCATGCCGAGTGCCTCCGAGGAGGAGAAGGCGTCGACGAGCAGCATGTTCGGGTTGAAGGCGTGCAGCGCTCGCTTCGTCTCCTCGCTCCACATGACCCCGGAGGAGATGATGGCGAGCATGCTCGAGAGGTCGTGGCGGCCGGGGGCGGCCTCGAGGGCTGCCAGGATGGGTCTGGCGAAGGAGTCCCCGACGATGGTGACGACGTTCACCTTCTCGCGGGCGATCGTCTCGAGAAGCTCGGACGCATCGAAGGCACGGCTGGCGAGGGTGACGACCGTGCCGCCGAGCAACAGACAGGAGTAGGCGGTGAAGGCCCCGGTGCCGTGCATGAGGGGGCAGGCGGGCAGGAGGACGGGTGGGGCCGCCGTCAACGCCTCGATCCCCTCACGGATGCCGTCCATCCCGCGGTCCTCCGGCAACGCCATGAGGCTGCCGCCGTTCCAGAGGCAGAAGAGGTCGTCCTGCCGCCACATGACGCCCTTCGGCATGCCCGTGGTGCCACCGGTGTAGAGGAAGTAAAGGTCGTCGCCACTTCGTCCCCACGGCCCAGCCACGTGGGCGCCGGCCGGGCCGCTCGAACCATGGCCGTTCGAAGCCGGGGCGCGGGCGGCGTCGGTGGCCTGCTCGTACGGCAGGGCAAAGTCGGGGCAGGGGCCGGACCCGTCGTCGACGTGGATCCACAGGCGCACGCCCGGCACCCTGGGACGAATGCCGGCGACACGGTCGGCGAAGGCCCCGTGGAACACGACGGCCTCGGCGTCGGAGTTGTCGAAGAGGTAGACGAGCTCCTCATCCGCATAGCGGTAGTTCGTGTTGACCGGCACCATCGCCGCCTTGAAGGCGCCGAAGACACTCTCGATGTACTCGTTGCAGTTGTAGAGGTACTGGGCCACCTTGGCGCCCTGGCCGAGACCGGCCCCGAGCAGGGTCTGAGCGAAGCCGTCGGCTCTCCGGTCGAGCTCGGCCCACGACTCCCGCCGCTCGCCATGGACGAGGGCGGTGTGGTCGTCACCTCGGATCTCAGCCGCCAGCTCCCAGATGTCCGCCAAGTTGAAGTCTGTCACCGCATCCTCCCAGCCATCGTCAGTCGCCGCCCGGCAATAGCGATGGGTCGAGAGCGTAGGCGAGGGCGGACCTTGGTAGTTCCCAACGGACACATGTGTCCGAAAGAGCCCTCCAAGGCGATGGCCGCACCGGTCTACGAGCCGCCGACCGCCAAGGCGATGGCCGCACCGGTCTACGAGCCGCCGACCGCCCAGGCGATGGCCGCAGCGGCGTCGGGATGCTCAAACTCGAAGCCGAGCTCGAGCAGGCGGCGGGGGAGGACCCGTTGGCTGGCGAGGAGCATCTCGTTCGCCGGGCCGGCGCCGAGGGCGAGGCGGAGGGCCGCCGCCGGGACGGCGAGGGGAGCAGGGCGGCCGACGGCCCGCGCGAGGGTGGCGGTGAACTCGCGGTTGCGCAGCGGAGTCGGGCTCGTGGCGTTGATCGGCCCGCTGAAGCCGTCATCGATCGCCCGAAGGATGACCCGCACCTCGTCGGCGAGGGAGATGACGCTCATCCACTGTCGCCCGGAGCCGAGCCGGCCACCGAGCCCAAGGCGGAAGAGGCGCAGCTGCGGGGCGAGGGCGCCGCCCCCGGGTCCGAGGACGATGCCGGTGCGGATGAGTGCCGTGCGGATCCCCGCCTCCCGAGCGGGTGCCGTGGAGGCCTCCCACGCACGGCACACCTCGGGCAAGAAACCCGCCCCGCTCGCGCTCGCCTCGTCCAGCTCCACTTCGCCCCCGTCGCCGTAGTAGCCGATGGCCGATCCGCTCACAAGCACGGTCGGCGGCGTGGTGAGGGCGGCGAGCGTCCGAGCGAGCAGGTTCCCGACGGCGATGCGGCTCACGCGGATCGCCTCCCGGCGCCGGGCTGTCCAGCGTCCGATGATGGGGGCGCCGGCGAGGTGGATGGCGGCGTCGATGCCCTCGAGCGACCCGCCGGCGGCGCGGACAGCGTCGATGGCGCCGGCCTCGAGGTCGACCAGGGCCTCACCCGGTCGGGCGGCGGAGCGGACGAGGGGCACGACCTCGTCGCCCCTGGCTCGGAGGGCGGCGCCCACGGCCGACCCGATGAACCCGGTCGAGCCACTCAGCAGGACCCGCATCAGACGAGGGCCGGAGGCCGGGCGGCCGTCGGTTCGGCGCCGAGGGCGACGGCAGCGAGGATGAGGCGGGCGAACTCGGCCGGGTGGCTCTGGTGACCGCCGTGGGGGGCCTCGCTCACGGCATGCAAGGAGCCCGAGGGGAGCGCCTCGGCGAGGTAGGCGGCCGCCCGTTGCTGGTGCTCGCCGGAGGCCGTCCCACAGACCACGAGCACGGGCACGGTGATCTCGGAGGGCTCGAAGGGGGCGGGGTCGAGCCGGATGGCGGTGAGCTCGGCGACGAGGGCGTCGCCGTCCTTCACGACGTCTTCGCGGACGAGCGGGGGTAGCTGCTCGTAGCGTTCGTCGCCGATCATGCGGCGGACGAAGGATTCGGCCGCCTCTTCGGCGGTGAGGTCGCGGTACTGGGGCGGCTGGGTGCCGTGGTACGGCCACCAGTCGAGCCAGGCGAGCGGGGGCTCGTACACGAGGGCAGAGCGGACGAGATCGGGGCGACGTTGGGCGAGGCTCAGCACGACGTCGCCGCCGTAGCTATGGCCGGCGAGCGTGCAGGGACGCTCCGCCACGACGGCTTCGAGGTCGTCGACGTGGTCGCTCATGTGCCTGGCGGGGGGCTCGGCGTGCCGGGAGCCCGCATAGCCGCGGCGGTCGTAGGAGACGACGTGGCAGGTCTCCATGAGGCGCCCGCGCACGCGGGCGAAGCCGGTGTGGCGGTCCATGGACCCGTGCACGAGGACCACGAGCGGAGCCTCCGGGCCGGCGTCGCTCGGCAGGTCGTCGATGTAGAGGCTCCGCGAACTCAGGTGTCCGGCCAACGCTCGACGAGGACCTCGGGGCTAAGGCGCCGGGCGGGCGTCGACGGCGGGGCCGAAGGGCTGGCCGGCCTCGTTGTAGCACTCCTCGTGGAAGTGCTCGATGCGCTTCCACACGCCGTCTTCGTAGACGTTGACGATCACCTGGCGCGGATGCACCCTGGCGGCGAACTTCACCTGGCGCCCGCAGTGGCTGCAGATGGCGTCATTCCCGGGCTCGACGAGACGCATGACGGCCCGGCTCGAAGCCGTGCCAGGTGCCGAAGTCATCCGCCCCAAGCTATCGCCGCCCGGGAGCGACCCATCCCAACGGGCCTCTCGATGTGGCCGGCACAGCCGCGATCGATAGCATCCGAACCGTGGCGAACGACACCATGCGAGACGGCGCCGCTGGCGCCTACGGGCCGAATGCCTGGCTCGTCGAGGAGATGTACGAGGCGTACCTCGCCGACCCGAATTCGGTCAGCGAGAGCTGGCAGGAGTTCTTTGCCGACTACCGCTCGCTCGCTCACCCCTCCGGGGCCGAGGCCATCCCCGCGCCGTCAGGCGGTGGCGCCGCCGAGAGGCCCTCGTCGTCGCCCTTGGCCCCCACCGCCCCACCGCCCGCGCCTGCGAGCGCCCCGGTGGCCGTCTCCGCAGCTGGGGCAACAGTGGCGCCGGCGCCTTCGGCCGGCGTCGGGGCGGATGGCGGGGGAGTTATCTCCCCCGAAGAAGAGAAGCCCACGCCACTGCGGGGCGCCGCTGCCCGGGTCGTCGAGAACATGACGGCCTCACTGTCGGTGCCCACGGCCACGAGCGTGCACCCGGTGCCGGCCAAGCTGCTCGAGGTCAACCGGCAGATCATCAACAACCAGCTCGGTCGCACGACCGGTGGCAAGGTCAGCTTCACCCACATCATCGGGTGGGCGGTCGTGCGCGCCCTGCAGGCGGTGCCGGCTCTCAACTCGTCCTTCGTCGCCGACGCGGACGGCTCGGGCACCCCCGGCGTCGTGCGCCACGAGCACGTCGGCCTCGGACTGGCCGTCGACTCGGAGCGCTCCGACGGCTCCCGCACTCTCGTCGTGCCGTGCGTGAAGCGGGCCGACGAGCTCGATTTCGCCGGCTTCGTGCACGCCTATGAGGAGCTCGTGCGCAAGGTGCGCACGAACAAGCTCGCCGTCGAGGACTTCGCCGGCACGACCGTGACGATCACGAACCCGGGCACGCTCGGCACGACGCAGTCGGTCCCTCGCCTCATGCCCGGGCAGGGGGCCATCATCGGGGTGGGCTCCCTCGCCTACCCGCCCGAGTTCGCCGCCGCCGACCCCGCCGCCCTCGCCGAGCTGGGCGTCTCCAAGGTCGTCGCCCTCACCTCGACCTACGACCACCGCGTCATCCAGGGGGCCGAGTCCGGGCTGTTCCTCTCCCGGGTACACGAGCTGCTCGTCGGCGAGCACGGTTTCTACGACGAGCTCTTCGACTCGCTCCACGTGCCCTACCAGCCGGCGCGCTGGCACCAGGACGTCAACCCCTTCGCCGGCGCCGACGGGGAGCGGGGACGGCTCGTCAAGCAGGCGGCCGTGCAGGCCCTCATCAACATCTACCGGGTCCGCGGGCACCTCATGGCCCATCTCGACCCGCTCCGCCAGAGCGCCCCCAGCCTGCACCCCGAGCTCGACCCCCTCACCTACGGGCTCACCGTCTTCGACCTCGAGCGCCACTTCATCGGTCTGACGGGCGAGACGGAGATGCCCCTCGGCCGCATCCTCGGGACACTGCGGGACGCCTACTGCCGCACGGTCGGCATCCAGTACATGCACATCCAGGACCCGGTGCAGAAGCGCTGGATCCAAGAGCACGTCGAAGGCGTGCCGAGCACCGTCACACCGGACGAGCAACGGCACGTCCTCCAGCGCCTGAACGCGGCCGAGGCCTTCGAGCGTTTTCTCCACACCCGCTACGTCGGCCAGAAACGATTCGGCCTCGAAGGCGCCGAGTCCGCCATCCCCCTCATCGACGCCATCCTCGACGAGGCCGCGGGCGACGGCTTGGAGGAAGCCGTCCTCGGCATGGCCCACCGCGGGCGGCTGAACGTGCTCGCCAACATCGTCGGCAAGTCCTACGGCGAGATCTTCGCCGAGTTCGAGGGCAACCTCGATCCCGAGACGGTGCAGGGATCGGGCGACGTCAAGTACCACAAAGGCGCGAGCGGCAAGTTCGTCGGGCAGAGCGGCCTCGAGATGGCCGTCAGCCTCGCATCGAACCCGTCGCATCTCGAGGCGGTCGACCCGGTGGTGGAAGGCATGGCGCGGGCGCGCCAGGACCAGCACCCGAACTTCGGCTCGTTCCCGGTGCTCCCGCTGCTCATCCACGGCGACGCCGCCTTCGCCGGCCAGGGCGTCGTGGCCGAGACGCTCGAGCTCTCACAACTGCACGGCTACAAGACCGGCGGGACCGTCCACCTCGTCATCAACAACCAACTGGGGTTCACGACGCCCATGGCGGCCGCCCGCTCGTCGGTCTACTCCACCGACGTGGCCCTCACGGTGCAGGCGCCCATCTTCCATGTGAACGGGGACGACCCGGAGGCGTGCGTGCGCGTCGCCCGCCTGGCCGTGGCGTTCCGCCAGGCCTTCCACAAGGACGTCGTCATCGATCTCGTGTGTTACCGCCGGCACGGCCACAACGAGGGCGACGATCCCAGCTACACCCAGCCGCTCATGTACAGGGAGATCGACCAGCACCGCAGCGTCCGCAAGCTCTACACCGAGTCGCTCGTGAAAAGGGGCGACATCACCATCGAGGAGGCCGAGGAGGCCCTGGCCGACTTCTCCAAGCGCCTCCAGCAGGCGCTCGACGAAACGCGGGCGAGCGCCCCTCCCCACCTCGAGCGCCTCCCCCGCCAGGCGCCCCCCGCGGTCCCGCCGCTGTCGGGCATCCACACGGGAGTGGAACGAGCCCGCCTCGACGAGATCGCCCGGGTGCTCCACGAGACGCCGGAGGGTTTCACGCTGCACCCGAAACTCGCCCGCCAGCTCGACCAGCGGGCGCAGATGTACGAGTCGGGCCACGTCGACTGGGCGCTGGCGGAGGCACTCTCCATGGGCGCGTTGCTGGCGGAGGGGATCGACTGCCGGGTGGCGGGTCAGGACACCCGGCGGGGCACCTTCAGCCAGCGCCACGCCGTCCTCGTCGACTACGAGACGGGCGCCGAGTACATGCCGCTGCTGGCCGTCTCGTCCCTGCCCGATCTGGCGGGCGGAGGCGGGGGGAAGTTCCTGATGTACGACACCCTGCTCTCCGAGTACGCCGCCCTCGGCTTCGAGTACGGCTATTCCGTCGAGATGACGCGAGGGCTCGTGGCCTGGGAGGCGCAGTTCGGCGACTTCGTCAACGGCGCCCAGATCATCATCGACAACTTCATCGCCGCCGCCGGCGAGAAGTGGGGGCAGCAGTCGGCCCTCGTGCTCTTGCTGCCGCATGGTTTCGAGGGGCAGGGGCCGGAGCACTCCTCCGCCCGCCTCGAACGCTTCTTGCAACTGTGCGCCGGGGGCAACATGACAGTGGCGCAGCCGACGACCTCCGCCCAGTACTTCCACCTGTTGCGGGCCCAGGTGCTGCGCGGCACCCGGCGGCCGCTCATCGTCATGACGCCGAAGTGGCTGTTGCGCGCCCGCGAGTCCCGCTCCGGGATCGACGAGCTCGTCGACGGCGGCTGGCAGCCCGTGATCGACGACCCTGGTACGGAGCCAGGGGCCGGGCTCACGCCGGAGGAGGTGAGGCGCCTCTTGCTCTGCACGGGCAAGGTCGCCTTCGATGCGCTCGGCCGCCGCGACGAGATCGCCGCCGAGGTTGCCGTCGTCCGCCTCGAGCAGCTGTATCCGTGGCCCGAGCGCGAGCTGGCGGAGGTCATCGCCCGCTATCCGAACCTCGCCGAGGTCGTCTGGTTCCAGGAGGAGCCGGAGAACATGGGGACGTGGAGCTACGCGCTCGGCCTGCTCCCGAAGCTCGTTCCTGCCGGGGCGGCGTTGTCGGTTGTGAGCAGGCCGAGGGCGGGCAGCCCGGCAACCGGGTCGAGCATCGTGCACCAGCTGGAGCTGGGCGACATCCTCGACCGGGCGGTCGGTCGCCCGCCCGAGCCGGAAGCCAAGGGCTGAGGGCGCCTTGGTCCTCCGGCCACCGGCCCTCCTGCGGGCCGGGCTGAGCACCCCGGCGCCGAACTGTGCGCCTGGGGCGACCGTAGAGGGCCTGGCAGGTCGCGCCAGGCACGCGGATCGTCCGGTCCGAGCATCCCGGCCCGAACTGTGCGCCTGGGGCGACCGCAGAGGGCGGCGGAGGTCGCGCCAGGCACGCGGATCGCCTGGTCCGAGCATCCCGGCCCGAACTGTGCGCCTGGGGCGACCGCAGAGGGCCTGGCAGGGCCTGGCAGGTCGCGCCAGGCACGCGGATCGTCCGGCCTCCGCCGGATCAGCGCAGTGACATGTGAAGGGCGGCTTCCAGCTCGGCGAGCGCCTGCTCCTCCGTCTCGAACTTGATGGTCGTCATACCGAGTTGCCGTGCCGGTTTCAGGTTCACGCCGAGATCGTCGATGAAGACCGCCTCGTGCGCTTCGATGGCGAGCTGAGTACAGCAGGCTGCGAAGAAGGAGAGCTCGGGTTTCCTCGTGCCGAGGCGGGAGGACTCGATCACGGTATCGAAGAGATCGAGCACGGCGTCGAGGCCACTCTCGGCTCCGGCGGGGCGGGCCGAGAGGAAGTTGTTCGTCGCCAGCCCCACGAGGTAGCGCTCCCGGGTTCGCCGGACGGCCGCCATCATGGCCGGCCGGGGGGCGCCGCCGAGGAGGCCGAGCACGGCAGCGGCATCCACAGAGTGACCGGCCGCCCGCGCCTCCGACTCGAAGAGCGCACCGAACTCGGTGGGTGAGACCTCGCCTCGCTCGAGTTGCGCCCAGGCGTTGGCGTGATGGTCGCTGGCATTAAGGCTGCGAAGAAACCCCTCCGGCAACCCCATCTCGGCCTCGTATCGGGCAAACGCCTCGAACGGGCTCTCCGAGAGGACGCCGCCGTAGTCGAACAGGACAGCGCGGATACCCGTTTCGGGGTTGCCGAGGGCCGAGATGTCGCGGCGTTTTGCACCTGACGCCGGCTCGGACGCGACCACAGGGTGACCTTATGGCGTCGGGATTCGCGGCCGCACCTCGGGCAGGAGGCAGGCGATCTTCTTGACTCCCGGCCGTCTGCCGCTTAGTTTGTTGACAAAACAAAGATCGCCAGCAGACGCCTACGACCACTCGGGCATCAAGAGAGGCTCGGCGTCGAGAACGGGGCAGTGATGCTCGTCTGGGAAGATCCGCTCCACCGAAGCGCGAGTCGTTCT
>DASPSK010000420.1:0-14469 GCA_035623975.1 Acidimicrobiales bacterium
CGGGCTCGTTCCAGGGCACCCGTACGATGGGGGTGACGGCGGCGTAGGACATCGCCTGCAGCATCTGGACCATCTGGGCGTAGTCGATCAAGCCGTGCTGCAGGTCCACGCACAGCCAGTCGAAGCCGGCGTTCGCGAGGATCTCGGCCGAGAACCCGGACGGCACCGTGAGCCAGCCCCCGAGGGCCGGTTCCCCTTGACGCCAACATGTGCGCAGGCGGTTCTCTCGCACGCCCCACCTACCTTTCTCGCTCAGGCGGATCTCAGCCGGCCGCAGCTCGGCCGTCCTGGCCTCAGGTGAGACCCGCGACCCGACCAGCCATCCGGACCGAAGTTAGACCCAGCAGCGCGGGCGTGACGGGGAGGTCGTGAGCGCGGGCTGCTACTACCGAGGAGATCGAGGCTGGAGCCACGAAGCGTGAGTCTTACAGGGCGAGGCCGATCCCTTCGGACGTTCAGTCATGCTCGCATGTCCCGAGCATCTCGATTGCGACCGACACCTCACGTCCGAGGCCGTGCGCCAAGGCGAGGGTGAGATCCGGCCATCGGTCGGGAGCAACGTCGGTGTGACACGCGGTGATCTCGACGCAGCGGCCGCCGATGACGTCGACGGCGGCGAGGAAACCGAGGCCGCCGCCCTGTTCGAGCGCAGGGACGGCGGTGACGACGAGCGAGTCGATCGTCACCGACAGCACGCCTCTGTTGGTCTCGACGGGCGCTCCGGTTTCGTCGCTGACGCGATCCAGCACCCACCTCGGGGCGCACATGGTGACAACCCGGGGCGACTCCTCTGCGGCGTAGCTCTCGAAGGCCTCACCGAGCAGCTGACGGAGGATCCACGCGAAGGAGCCCGGTTGGGCCGACGTCTCTCGCACGAGTAAGCCCTAGAGCTGCGCGCAGACCGACTTGACCTCCGTGTAGGCCTCGAGCACCTGGTGGCCCATCTCACGGCCCCACCCGGACTGCTTGTAACCCCCAAACGGAAGAGCAGCGTCAAAGACGTTGTAGCAATTGATCCAGACCGTGCCTGCCCTGATCTTCTTGGCCAGAGCGTGCGCCTTCGAGATGTCCTTGGTCCAGATGCCGGCACCGAGTCCGTAGGGCGTGTCGTTGGCCACCCTGGCGATGTCATCCAGGCTCTGGAACGGTGCCGCCACCACCACCGGACCGAAGATCTCCTCGCGCACCACTCGCATCTCGGGGCGCGTGTTGGTGAGCACGGTGGGCTCGACGAAGTAGCCGCGGTCACCCCGCCTGCCTCCGCCGGTCAGGGCCGTGGCCCCGTCGCTCTTTCCGGACTCGAGGAAGCCGGTGACGCGCTGGAGCTGCTCGTCGGAGACGAGCGGGCCCATCTGGGTCTCCGGGTCCATTCCGTCGCCAAGTTTGATGGACTTGGCGATCTCTGTCACGCCCGCCACGACCTCGTCGAAGCGGTCCTCCTGCACGAAGAGCCGCGACCCGGCGACACAGCACTGCCCGTGATTGAAGAAGATGGCGTTCGCCGCTCCGGTGATGGCCGTCTCGGGCTCGGCATCGGAGAAGACGATGTTCGGACTCTTGCCACCCAGCTCGAGCGTGAGCTTCTTCAGGTTGCCCGCCGCCGCCGCCACGATCAGCTTGCCCACCTCGGTGGAGCCCGTGAAGGCAACTTTGTCGACACCGTCGTGCGCCGCCAGCGCGGCGCCGGCGGTCTCGCCGAAGCCGGTGACGACGTTGACGACGCCGGGGGGCACGCCGGCTTCGGCGATCAGCTCCGCCAGACGCAGGGCGGAGAGCGGCGTCTGCTCTGCCGGCTTGAGGACGACGCAGTTACCGGTTGCGAGCGCCGGCCCGAGCTTCCAGGCCGCCATCAGGAGCGGGAAGTTCCAGGGGATGATCTGGCCGACCACCCCGACGGGCTCACGGAGGGTATAGGCGTGGAAGTTGGCTCCGGGAGCATATGGCACCGAGATGTTGATGGAGTTTCCCTCGATCTTGGTGGCCCAACCGGCCATGTAGTGGAACAGATCCGCAGCCAAGGGGACATCGGCCACCTGTGCGACACCTAACGGCTTGCCGTTGTCGAGCGTCTCGAGCTGAGCGAGCTCTTCCAGGTGCTCGAGGATGAGGTCGCCGATCCTCCAGATGAGCCGCCCGCGGTCGGATGGGGTCATGTTCGGCCACGGGCCGTCCTCGAAGGCCCGGCGCGCCGCTCGGACGGCCCGGTTGATGTCCTCGGCGTCCCCCTCGGCCACGGTGGCGAGACCGTCACCCGTGGCGGGATTGGGAGTGACGAAGGTGCGCCCAGAGGCGGCGGCAACCCATTCGCCGTCGATGAAGAGCCGCCGATCAGTCCCGATGAAGTCGTCGACCCGCTTGTCGATCGTGATTGTCATGATCTCCCCTTCCCCGGGTGCGTCCCTGGACGGAGCGCCGCCCTCTCGAGCATCTGCACCGCCGGTTGTCAGGCGGTAGTCCCTGACAGACTACTTCGCCACGTGCGCCGGCGATAGGGGGAGTCTCAGGCCGACCCAGGAGCCGGCGGGACCGCACCCGCAATGATCCCCTCGAGGATGCGGGCGGCTGCCTGGGCCGATTCGTACCGCCATCGTGCGAGAAGTCCGGCGAACCCGACGGTCGTGTCCGCTTGGTCACGGAGAGCAGCCAAGGTGGGTATGAGCTGCTCGAGCTGGGCCGTTGCCAGCGGGGAGAGGTCGAGGCCTCGGCGATCGAGCAACCGGAGCTGAAGCAGCAGGTGGGTGCGAAGCTCGCGGACGTGTTGGGAGGGCGTGCGGAGCCACAGACGGACGGCGGCCTTGCCGGCCCGGGTGGGACCCATCAGAGTACGGACCGGGCCCCGGTCGCCCGGCTCTGCGCCGAGCGGCTCGATGAGGTTCCGCTCCTCGAGCTGGGCGAGAGCGCGGTAGACGATGGGCCGCCGGACGGTCCATATCCGCCCGAGATCCCCATCGGGAGCCAGTTCCTTGGCGAGGGCAAACCCGTGGGTGGGTTGTTCCACGATGAGGGCGAGCACCGCCCACTCGGTGAGGGACAGATCGGGCAGCGTGCTCCGGGTCACCGTGGCAACGGTATCGGACACGGATCAGCCCAACCCGGGTCGGGAGTCGAGGCTGACGGCTCCCGGGCGGCAGCGTCGACCTGAACGAGAACCTCAGCCCGGTCAACACCGAGGGAGAGCCAGAGGAGCGCCTCTTCTTGCCCGGGGCGCCCACCAAAGGGTCCACTCGAGGCTCCAAGGTGCGGCCCGCACGATCGTCGGGCGGTCCCCGCCTCCCTAGCCCTCCTCCGTGAACCGCAGCGCAGCCGGTGCGTGACAGGGAACGGCGGGCCTGCGAGGGGCTACGGAGCTGACGCGTCGGTACGGCTCGCCGGCCGCCGGGCGCCGATCCTCCTCCCCCTTGTTCGGCCACATCGCCATGGCGCGTTCGGCCTGGGCGGTGATCGTGAGGGCCGGGTTGACGCCGAGGTTGGCCGAGACGGCTGAGCCGTCGACCACGTGGAGGCCGGCGTGTCCGTACATGCGGTGGTACGGGTCGATGACGGCGGACTGCGGAGAGTCGCCGATCGGGCAACCTCCGAGGAGATGGGCGGTCATCGGGATGTCGAGGATCTCACCGAGGCTGCTGTAGGGCTTGCCGCCGATGTCCGTGGCAAGGCGCCGCATGGTCTCGTTGGCGACCGGGATCCAGGTCGGGTTGGGCACGCCGTGGCCTTGTCGCGAAGTGAGCTTGATCCGTCCCGACCTCGTCCGCCGGGGGGAGACGGTGATGGAGTTGTCCCTGCTCTGCATGGTCAATCCGATCACAGTACGGCGCGACCAGCTGCCGAGTCCCGCGTACACGGTGAGGACCTGACCCGGATGCCGTACCACCTGGACGACCCAGCGCAGCCACCGCGGGAGCGTCCCCCCGCCGTCGGTCATCACAGTGCTCAGCAGAGCCATCGACTGCGCGCCCTGGCCGTAGCGGACAGGCTCGATGTGGGTTTCCTCGTCGGGGTGAATCGACGACGTGATGGCGACACCCCTCGTGAAGTCGTAACGCTCGCGGTGCCGGAGCGTTCCCGATGCGGCGCACAGCGCCTCGGAATTGGTCCGCGTGAGGACGCCGAGGCGGTCGGAGATCCCCGGCAGCGTGCCGTCGGCCTTCATCTGGTGCAGCAACCGTTGCGTACCGTAGGTACCGGCAGCGAAGACCACATGCTCAGCCGTGAAGGTCCTCCTCGTGCGGCGGCTCCACCAGGGCCCCGTGCCCTCAGTGTCGACGGCGTACTCGCCAGCTCGGAGCGGCCGGACACGCACCACGGTCGTTTCCGGGTGCACGACGGCGCCCGCCAGCTCCGCCAGGTGGAGGTAGTTCTTCGGTAGGGAGTTCTTGGCGTTGTGCCGGCAGCCGGTCATGCACTCACCAACCTCTGTGCACCCGGCCCGGCGAGGACCGACGCCGCCGAAGTAGGGGTCGTCGACCTCGACGCCCGGTTCCAGGCGATCCTCCCGGCCGAAGAACACACCCACCCTCGACATCTCGAACGTGTCGCCCACGCCCATCTCCTCCGCCACCTTCTTCAGTGCCTCGTCGGCCGCGGTCATCGTCGGGTTGGTCACCACCCCGAGCATCCTCTCCGCTTGGTCGTAGAAGGGAGCGAGCTCCTCCCGCCAGTCGGTGATGTGCGCCCATTGGCGGTCGTTGTAGAAAGCGGGGGACTTCGGTCTATAGAGGGTGTTGGCGTAGTTGAGGGAGCCTCCCCCGACGCCCGCCCCGGCCAGGACCACGACGTCTTTCAGCAGGTGGATGCGCTGGATGCCCTTGCAACCGAGCTTCGGAGCCCAGAGGAAGTTTCGGATGTCGGCGGAGCTCTTCGGGTAATCCGAGTCCGCGAAACGGCGGCCGGCTTCGAGTACGCCGATCCGGTAACCCTTCTCGCTGAGTCGCAAGGCGGCGACCGCGCCGCCGAAACCCGACCCGATTACGATGACGTCGTAGTCGCCGACTATCTCGTCCCGACCATCACCGGCACCGTGGGGAGCAGGCACTGGGTAGGCCCCTACGTGCGGCCCGGCAGACGCTGCCGGCTACGCATCACCGCCGTCATGGCCTTTGCGTACGCCCTCGGTGAGATGTGGCCCGGGCGAGCGATGGGAAGGATGCGCTGGATCGACACGGTCTGCACGTTGGTGTATTTGAGGATCCCGTGTTCGCCGTGCCTGCTGCCCACACCTGAGTCCTTCCAGCCACCCATGGCGGCGTCGACCGATCCCCAACTCGCTGCGTACGCTTCGTTGACGTTGACGCTTCCCGCCTGCAGCTGGCCGGCGATGTGGCGCCCCTTGGCGGTGTCGCGGGTCCAGACCGAGAAGTTCAGCCCGTAGTTGCTGTCGTTGGCTCGGCCGATCGCCTCCTCTACTCCGTTCACGCGGTAGAGGGAAACCACTGGCCCGAAGGTCTCCTCGGAGTAGAGGGTCATGTCGAGGGTGGTATCGGTGAGGACCGTGGGTTCGAAGAAGTACGGACCGATATCGGGTCGCGCCCTGCCGCCGGCCAGCAGGGTCGCCCCCTTGTCGATGGCGTCGTTCACATGGCGGACGACCCGGTCGAGCTGCGGGGCGGAGGTCAGCGAGCCCATGTCGGGCTTGTAGTCGAGGGAGTGCCCCAGACGAAGCGAGCTCGTGGCGGCGACGAATCGTGGAACGAACTCGTCCCACGCCTCGGTGTCGACATACATCCGCTCCATCGAGATGCACAGCTGCCCGCTGCTCGAGAAGGCGGCCCGCACGGCCCCCGGTACAGCCTTGGCGAGATCAGCATCGGCAAGGATGAGGATCGCGTTCTTGCCCCCGAGCTCCATCGAGTAGTCGAGGAGCCGCTCGGCCGCTTGGGTGGCCACGACTCGTCCCACCCGGGTGCTTCCGGTGAACATGACGAAGTCGCTGAGCTCGATGAGCGCCGACCCGAGATCCGCGCCAGGTCCGGTCACAACCTGCAACACACCCGCGGGCAGTCCGGCCTCTTCGAGGAGCTCTGCCGCCCAGAGGGCCGAATACGGCGTCCGTTTGTCCGGTTTGGCGATGACGGCGTTGCCGGCGACGAGGGCGGGAAGAGCGTCGGTGATGCCGAGCGTCAGCGGGTAGTTCCACGGCGATATGACGCCGACCAGACCCCTCGGGTGGTGGTACTCCCAGGTCCGCGTGAGAACAGGGAGCGCCCCCGCGCGCCGGCGCGGGCGTAGATATCCCGGGGCAGTGCGTGCGTAGTACCGGCTCACCTGCGCGACATCGATGACCTCCTCGAAGGCGTCGCGGCGGGCCTTGCCATTCTCGAGCTGGATGAGGTCGAGCACCTCGTCCTGCCTGTCGAGCACGAGCTCGGCAAAACGGAGCAACACCCTCGCTCGATCGGTGGTGGACACTCGCCCCCAGTCGCCCTGTGCCTTGCGTGCAGCCTCGGCCGCCGCGGCGACGTCCTCGACCCTGCAGTGGGGAACATGACCGAGGAGGTCGCCCGTCGCCGGCATCTCGATCGGCAGCGGCACTGTGCTCCCTGTGGTCAGAACGCGAGCGGCCAAGCCGTCCAGCAGGTCATGGGTGATCCGCGGACCGAGAATTCGTGGGTCGGCCATCCTGGAGCGGTTGCCCATCGATGTCGTCATACCAGGCCTTCGTCCCTGAATCGCGGGGGTCAGTCGACCCTACTCCAGCCGTCGCGCCCGGGCTCGGGGCCAAGAGGCCAGGATCAAGGATGCGTGCAGATATCATCGCCCGATCCCCCTCCCCAAGGAGGCGCGATGGCGAGCTCCAACCAGTTGGGATCGGTCGATCACGTCGTTGTCCTCATGCTCGAGAACAGGTCGTTCGACCACATGCTCGGGTATCTGTATGCAGGCTCTGGCAACGTCTCGCCCATGACCGGCCAGGCGTTCGCGGGCCTGACCGGCGCTGAGTCCAACCCGGGCCCGACCGGCACGCCCGTCGGAGTGGTCGCCTTGACGGCGGCGACGCCGAACGTCTACTTCATGCCCGGCGCAGATCCGGGCGAGGGCTACGTCCCGACCAACATGCAGCTGTTCGGCCAGGCCACCCCGCCCGATCCCCCGCAGGCCACCAACGCCGGCTTCGTCACCGACTTCGCCAGCACGCTCATCGGCAGCGCCGTCAACCCCCCGGTCCTCCCCGGCACGATCGCCGCTGACATCATGGGGATGTTCACGCCGGAGCTCCTGCCGGTGCTCTCCGGCCTCGCCCAGGGCTTTGCGGTCTGCGACCAGTGGTTCGCATCGGTACCGACCGAGACGTTCCCCAACCGGGCGTTCGCGAGTGCTGCCACGAGCCAGGGTCAGATGGACGACTCCTCGGCCAAGTTCACCTGCCAGAGCATCTTCGGGCTGCTCGGCGGCCACGGACTCGACTGGTCGATCTACGGCTACAGCAACGAGCCGCTCACCCGGCTCAACTTCCCCGACACGGCGAGTGCGGCCGAGTCACACTTTGGCCTCTTCACGGACTTTCAGGCGGCTGCGGCCGCCGGCACCCTCGGGGCCTACACCTTCTTGGAGCCGAGCTGGGGGTCGTCCGGCAACAGCCAGCACCCCAACTACGACGTGGCGCTCGGCGAACAGCTCATCCATGACGTCTACTACGCGTTGCGTAACGGCCCGGCCTGGGGCGAGACGCTGCTCATTGTCGTCTACGACGAGCACGGCGGCTGCTACGACCATGTCGCCCCGCCTCTGGGAGCGGTTCCGCCCGACGACACCATCGGGCCGTCCGGCTTCGACTTCACCCGTTTTGGCGTGCGGGTCCCCGCCGTGCTCGTCTCGCCCCTCGTGGCGCCCGGTACCGTCTTCCGGCCCGCGGGCACTGTCCCGCTCGACCACACCTCCATCTTGAAGACCGTCGAGACGCGCTGGCAGCTGCCGGCGCTCACGGCCCGCGACGCCGCCGCCCCCGACCTTGGCGACGTTTTGACCCTGACGGCGCCTCGGACCGACGATCCCTTGGGGAACGTCGTGGTCCCGACGTCGACGGGCGCCAATCCGGCTGCTGGAACCCCCTCCCACATCCAGCAGGTGCAGGCCCAGCTCGTCTCAGAGCTCCCGGTGCCCCACGCAACGGGCGAGGCGGAGCTCGGCACACCCAAGCTCGTGACCGAGAATGACTATGACACGTACATCAGGACCCGGACCCAAGCGTGGAAAGCGAGCCGGGGGGCGTCGTGAGCCGGCGTTCCTGCCAGCCTTGGGCGTCAGCGAGCTGGGCTGGCTGCAGAGGGACAGTTTGGCCGAGCCCTCGCCGTGCCCTCGGCGGCTCAGCCGTTGATCGGGCGGGAAGACGAGCGAAGGCTCGCGGCGGAACGGCCTGATCGATGCGCGAGGATTTCGCTCGCGACGGCGACGGCCGTCTCCTCTGGAGTCCGTGCGCCGATATCCAGTCCCACCGGACCGTAGATGCGGTCGATGACGGCGTCGCCAAGCCCGCCGCGGCGCAACTGCTCGCGCCGTCGCGACTGGGTGTGCCTGGAGCCGAGGGCGCCGACATAGCAGCCAGTCGCCAGCGCCGCGGCCAGCACCGGCGCATCGATCTCGGGGTCGTGTGACAACACGACGACGGCATCGGGCGGGCCGAGCGACCGGATTTGCTCGGCGGTGCCGTCGTCCCATGCGGCCGCGATGACGGCCGACCAGCCGAGCAGCCGTCCTTGGGCGGCGAGGGCGTCGGCGAGCTGCCCCTCCCCGACGACGACGAGCCTCGTGGAGGGGAAGTAAGTCTCGACGATGAGGCGAGTGTCACCATGTAGCTGGATCTGGGCCGAATCGCGACCGAAACGGAGCGCCTGCCGGCCGGCCCGGGCTGCCTCCTCGTCGGAGGTGACGTCACCGAGCGATCCGTGGCGCTCCAGCGTCCGAGTGACCGGACTGTCTACGAGCACGAGCGCGCCGGAGGCGACCTCCCCGTCCACTCGAGTGACGAGCGCCACCGGCCAGCCGTTCTCGAGCGCCACCCAGAGCTCCGGCGGGATCGCGGCCGCATCGGACGAGAGCACGGTGGCGACCCCACCGCAGGCGAGCCCGGCGGCGACTGCCTCGCTCTCACCCACGTCGAGCTCGAGAAGGATCGAGGGGCTCGACGCCGTGATGCCCTGCGCGATGGCCCCGTCTGCGGCTCCACCGAGAAGAGACCCACTCGCCGGTCCGTCGCGGAAGATGGCGACTGCCTCGCCCGCTCTCCTCCCCCCGAATCCCTTGAACTCGACAACGCGGCCCACCTGGACGCGACGTCCCGCCGCGAGTCCTTCGCTCACCTTGCCGGCGATCTCACGCATCCGTCCAGTCTCGCGCTCGCGCCCTTGCGCCCCGGCCGGCTGGCGGCTGGTCGCGCGAGCCGACCGACCGACTCCTCACGTGAGTCGGATCGGAGAACGTCAACCCTGACGGAACCGGCCAGGAGGCGACGACGCGTACTCCGCACTACTCACTTCCTTCTCCTCGCTCGGCTGTCGCGTCAAGAAACCGCCTGAACAGACCTTTGGCGGCCGCTTCCATGACGGAGCGGTTGGTCTCGCACTGCGCCGCCAGGACGTCGAAGCCACCCGGGCCGAGCGTGGCGGAGAGCGATGCCACGTAGGCGGGCACCCGCGACCACTCTTCGAGCATCGCCGCCGTCACCTCGAGGTGGAACTGGACGGCATAGGCGCTGTCACCAACTCGGAAGGCCTGGTTCGCGTAGGCGGTCGAGCGGCCGAGATGGACGGCACCCTTCGGCAGGTCGAAGGTGTCCCCATGCCACTGCAGGACGGGGAAGTCGTCGCCCAGGCCTGAGAACACGGTGTCGGCTCGTCCTTCGGGCGTCAGTTCGACGGGGAGCACGCCAACCTCCGGCCGTTCCCCCGTGCGGACGGTCGCTCCGAGGCTGGCAGCAAGCAGCTGTGAACCGAGGCAGACGCCGAAATACGGCACGCCGGCGCCGACCGCGGCCGCGATCCATCGCTTCTCGGGGCCGAGGAAAGCATGCGAGGACTCGTCGTTCACGCTCATCGGGCCACCCATGGCGATGACGAGGTCGGCGTCATGCCAGTCGGGCAGGGCATCGCCCTCGTCGAGCTCGACGGCGTCCAGGGCGATTCGGCGTTCGCTCAGCACCTCGGCGAACACGCCCGGAGGTTCGCAGGCGATGTGCTGGAGGGCGATCGCCCGCCTCATGCCCGTGGCTTCCTTCCGGCGACCACGCACTCGACCGGCCCGGTCCATGGCGGTTGCGTCTCGAGCATGGGCCCCCTCCTTCTCTGGCGTGAGCCTACGTGCCACGGCGGACACCTGGGATCGAGCGCGCCTGCAGCCGGCAGTCGTGCCACGGGCAGCGTCGGGTCGGGCGTGAGGTGGCGGAGCAGACGACCGTGGAAACCCGCTCCGTGGCGGATCTCGAGTGAGGGCACCCGCGGGCGACATACTTGCTGATCGCTCCTTTGGCCAGCACCCCGATCCCGAAACGCGCCCTTGTCGGAGCCACGCTCGGCCTGATCGCTTCGGTGACGTTCGGCACGGGCGCTGATGCGACGGTCCCGCCCTTGGTAGCGGGGGCGCCGACCCACCGCACGGTGCCGTCCGACGCATCGGCTCCCGCCGATGCAGCGCCGCGCAAGAGCGTGAACTGCTGGAAAATGGCGACCGTCAGAAAGTGCGTCATGGCGATGCTCGCTCCGGCCGCGGGGACCCACGGCGTCTATCTGCAGCGCATCGGCGGTCCGGTGCTGGCCGCCGACAACGCCTCGTTTGCCTTCGAGCCCGCCAGCAGCATCAAGGCCGTGATCGCCCTCTACGCCATCACTCAGGTGGAGAAAGGTCGGCTCAGCCTCGGCGGCTCGGTGCCGAAGATCGACGGATCGGGGGGGACCGCGGACTGCCCCCCGAGCACCTTCGCCGGCACCGAGCCGCTTGGGACCGCTATCCAGCAAATGATGGAAGTGTCGGACAACAATCGCACCGAGGAGCTCATGCGCTACTTCGGTGTCGGCCGCCTCAACGCCCTCGCCGCCTCGCTCGGCATGCGCCACACGATGTTCCGTACCTCGCCTGAGGCACCGGGATTCAACGTCATCGGGTGCTTGGCCTACGGCTACAACCCGCTTCCGGGCAGCGTGGACGGCAACACCATGTCGCTCGAGGATGCCGCCAGGTTGTGGGCCGCCGTCACGAGGCTGCCGGCACCGTACGCCGACGCCTTCTACGAACTGAGCGCCGGGCGGGACATGTTCAACAGCCAGGGCTACGACTTCACCGGCGTCTGGCCCGTCATGGAGACCATCGCCCGCGAGGAGGCTCCGCCCGGTCTGTCGCCGACGCAAGTAGGCCATTTCATCGACCACATGACCGTCAGTGTGAAGGGAGGCAGTTACGACGTGGTCGACTGTGCCCCCTCATGCGAGCAGGCGACCTGGTGGGTATTCGCCGGCAACGCAGAGATCCCGAGCTGCCGCGGCGCCACGATGATGCTCACCCAGTACACGTGGGGCTATTTCGTCAACGACGCTGTCGCAGCAGGCAAGACCAACCCGGACGACACCGTTGCGGGGCGAGTGTTCCTCGGCGCCCGTGGTCAACTGCTGGCCGCACCGATCGAAGAAGGCCTCGCCCATTGGTGGGCGTGCGCGCCCCAGCACGCGGCGGCGCTGAGCATGTCTGCCAGAGCTCTCTCGACGGGCGCCAACGTCGACATCGGCACGACGCTGGCCACCTTGACCGACACCGACAAGACGGATATCGCTCCTGACCTCGAAGGTCTGATCGACTGGGGCGACGGCAGCACCAGGTCGGACGCGACAGTGAGCGGGGACGACGGCAGGTTCACCGTCCAGGGCTGGCACACCTACCTTGCGAAAGGCGTGTATATCGCACGCGTCTCCATCACAGATGTGGAGAGCGGCGCGTCTGCCACGATCAAGGTGAAGCTCAAGGTCACGTAGTCGACGGCGGCGGACCGCAGCTGTTGCACGATGTGGGTGGCAGCAATGCGAGGCTCTGTCCGCAAGCTTCCTGGCCTTGCCGTGGGAGCCGGACGAGTGAGATGGTCTTAGCGGTGAGCTCGCTGATCGTCTTTCGCCACGGCAAGTCGGATTGGCAGGCCGGCGACGGCGACGACCGGTCGAGGCCGCTCTCGAGACGCGGGAGGCGGAGCGCAGCGGCCATGGGGCGGTTCCTCGCCTGCACCGGCCAGGTTCCAGAGCTCGCACTCACTTCGCCTGCGCTCCGGGCGACCGAGACGCTGCGCCTTGCGATGGAGGCGGGCGGCTGGAGAGGCGAGGTGCGCACGAGTGAGGCGCTCTACGGAGGCGTGGGCGAGGTACTCGCTGAGCTTCGCCTCCTGGCTCCGGACGTCGTCGCCGCCATGGTGGTCGGGCACGAGCCGACCTCCTCGGATCTCATAGCCGTCCTCATCGGGGGCGGACGAATCCGTCTCCCCACGGGGGCGATGGCGCGGATCGACCTCGGTCCTGAGTCTTGGTCGGATCTCGAGCCCGGTTGCGGCGAGCTCGCCTGGCTCCTCTCGCCACGACTGGCGGCGGAGGGCATCTTCACGCATGGCAGCGACCCGTCCGAGCGCTCGGGCTCGGCCAAGGGCCACTGGAGACCGCCCTCGTGACCTCCACCTCTGGGCCGGATCCCTCCGCCACGCTTTCTGGATGAGGCCGTCCGGCGGAAGCGGGCGCGCCGACGCGACCATCCCGACCGTGGACTCGTTGGCCCCAGTCGCCACGGGCCGAACGCGCGCTGCTGGCTCGGTTGGAGTACAGCAGCACGAGGAGCCCCCGGCCTCTCGCGGGGGGAATCGCCGTTCTTGACACGCCTGTCACGCCATGTGATCGTGAGGCGCCAGCCGCAGCCGGGCAATAGGGGAGCGGTGCACGATGGGATTCGAGGAGAGATACGTCGCTCAGCTCGCGCATTCGCGCGAGCTCTTTAAACGCGCCAGTGCGGTTATTCCCGGAGGTGCGGGAAGCAGTGCCCGCACGGCGAAATTCGGCTGGAACCCGTACCCGCCATTCATCGCCGAGGGATGGGGCTCTCGGATTCGCGACGTCGACGGCCACGAGTACGTCGACTACCTGCTCGGGCTCGGACCGATGATCCTGGGTCACCGGCACCCCGTGGTGACCGAGGCCGTCAAGGAGGCCATCTCACGGCTCGGCACGTGTTTCGGGCTGCCCTACGAGCTGGAGATCGAGGCGGCAGAGAAAGTCGTGGCTGCCGTCCCGAGTGTCGAGATGGTCCGGTTCTCGAACTCCGGCAGCGAGGTAGTCGGCACAGCCGTGCGTCTCGCACGCGCCTACACCGGTCGCCGCATCCTTCTCCGCTTCGAGGGCCACTATCACGGCTGGCAGGACACCGTTTACTGGAGCAACCACGTCGACCCCGCGGTGGCGGGTCCGGCGGAGTCGCCGCGGCCCGTCGCGGCCGGTCCAGGAGTGCCCCTCGAGCTCGCCGATACGCTCATCGTCCTCAGCTGGAATGACCCCGAGAGCTTCCTTCGCGTGATGCGCGACCGCGGGTCGGAGATCGCGGCCGTGATCACCGAGCCGGCGGTGTTCAATACCGGTTGCATCCTTCCAAAGCCCGGGTATCTCGAGCTGCTGCGAGCCGAGACCGAACGGTGTGGTGCCCTCCTCATCTTCGACGAGGTGATCACCGGCTTCCGTTTCGCCCGAGGTGGAGCCCAAGAGTTCTACGGCGTGATGCCCGACCTCACGACGCTCGCCAAGGGTCTAGGCGGCGGATTCCCGGTCGCAGCCATCGGCGGTAGCCAGGCGGTCATGAGCATGATCGCAGACGGGCGTTACTCTCATTCCGGCACCTACAACGCCAACGTCGTGCAGTGCGCCGCCGTGTCGGCCACGATGGACGTGCTTTCGGAGCCTGGGCTGTACGAGCGGCAGCGAGCGCTCGGCCAACGGCTGGCGGACGGCCTCCGGTCACTCGGTGAGGAGAACGGCCTGCCCGTACTCGTCGAAGGCCTCGGCACGGTCTTCCAACTGTGGTTCAGCAAGCACCCGGTGACGAACTGGCGCGAGGCCGAGCGATACGCCAGCCAGGGCCTCTTCACCCGCTGGTATCAGGAGATGGTGCTGCGCGGCGTGCTCTTCCATCCGAGCCAGTACGAGAACCTCTTCGTTTCGCTCGTGCACACGGACGAGGACGTCGATCACACGTTGAACGTCGCTGCTGAGGTCATGCCAGTGCTTGCCAAGGAGCACCCACAGGCACCGGTCGTCTGACCGCGAACGGGCGAGGGAGCGGACTTGACACCCATCGGGCTCACCCAGCCGTGACGGCGCGGAGCATCACCGAGACGAACCGATACGTGGGGCTCGATCTTGGGACCTCCGGCTTGAAGGGTGTCGTTCTCGACGGGAGCGGCACGGTCACCGCCCGCGCCCAGGGTTCTTACCAGACGAGCCGCCCCGTGTTCGGGGCCTCCGAGCAGGA
>DASPSK010000425.1:0-20239 GCA_035623975.1 Acidimicrobiales bacterium
ACACGACGACATCGGCAGCCGGCGCGGCGGTGGCGACGTCGGGCCATCGTCCGGCGACCTCGGCATGGCGCGTGCCCCGCCGGGCCGCCCCTTCGGCGAAAGAGCTGAGCATCGCCTGACTCTCGTCCACGGCGACGAGCAGCCCGGCCGGCGGAGCAAGGGGAAGGCTGGCGGCCCCGCCGCCCGCTCCGACGTCGAGAACCGACCCCCCTGTCGTCAACGCCTCGAGGGCGGCGGCGCGCGAAGGGGTCGGCTCGGCATCTGAGAGGGCGGCGGCGGCTGCTCTCGTGAACAGCTCAGGCGGGAAGCCCCAGGGCGAGACGGGTGCCGCTTGGAGAATCTCCTCCGGGATGGCCCAGGACCCGAGCTGGCGCTTCCAGCGCGAGGCGGCCCTGCCGGAGGCGGGCACGGGGCTTGCGACCGCCACCGCCACAGGATCGCCGATCGCCACGACGGTTGCCATTCGTGCGCGCCGGCCCGCCGCGGACCTCGCAGACTGCCCATGACGTCAAGCGAAGACTGCCGTCATTCCCACGGCATCACGCCGCCTGCGCACCGTGTGACAGCATGACCACATGCCACTTCGCCGCCTCAACGCACTGATGGTCGCCAGCCTGCTCGGTGGAGGTCTGGCCTTGACGGTGCCCGCCGCCGCCGCTCCCGCCACCTCGGCGACAGCTCCTCGCTGGTCGGCCAGCACACCCGCCGTGAGCGGGGCCCCGATCACCTCGCTCGTGGGGGTCACATGTGTGACCGCCACCGACTGCTGGGCGGTCGGCAACCGGTTCCGGTCATCGTCGTCCAACTCCGGGCCGGCCCTCGTCGAGCACTACGCCAACGGCCGCTGGACGACCGTGGCGGCCGCCCCCGCGCAAGCCGGCACGCTCGACCAGCTTTCCGGCGTGAGCTGTCTCTCTGCCACGGACTGCTGGGCCGTGGGCATGCGCAGCGGTTCGCATTCCGGCAACCTCCTCGAGCACTACGGCGGCGCCGACTGGACGGCCGTCGCCACGCCGGCTCCCCAAGGCGAGCTGTCCGCCGTCACCTGTGAGCCGTCCGATGGCCAGTGCTGGGCCGTTGGCTCGCTGAGTGCCGGCCGCGCCAGCACGTTCCATCTCGCCGGCGGCTCCTGGCGCTATGTGGCGGCGGCCCCTCTTTCGGCCTCGTTCGTGCAGGTGGGCGGTGTGGCTTGCGCGACCGCAACCGATTGCCTGTTCGTGGGTTTCGCAACCCCGGCGCACAGCGCCGGCGTGGCGCTGGCCGAGCACTGGAACGGCAGAGGCTGGTCGAGGGTGGCGGTGCCCGGCCAGCTCGCGGGAGGGGGCTCGCTGGCAGGCGTGACCTGCCTGGCCGGGAGCTCGCCGACCACTTGCTGGGCGGTCGGACGGACGACGCCCAAGGGCTCCGGCTTGGTACCCATCCGCCCGCTCGACGAGCGCTGGAACGGCACCTCTTTCACGCTCGTGACCAGCCCGCGAGGCGGCGCCGGCGACTACCCGCAGCTGTCCGCGGTGGCCTGCGCCTCACTGGTGGCCTGCCAGGCCGTCGGCACTCGCGGCTCGGGGGAGGACGAGGGGCTCGTGCTCACCGAAGGGTGGAACGGATCGGCTTGGTCGCAGGAAACGAGTCCGAGCCCGTTGTACGGGATCCAGGACCTCACCGGTGTCGCCTGCCCCTCGGCGACGGACTGCTGGGCCGTGGGCGAAGGGCTGAACCGCACCGCCACCGGGAGCCGGATGATGATCGAGCACTACGCGGCCTCCTCCTAGGTTCCCGCTCGACTGCCAGACCGAAGCTCGTTCCGTCGCCGAGGCGGCGTGATTCACGACTATTTCCATCGGTATAATCGAAAGGTGCGCGCGCTCCAGGGCTCGGACCCGGTCGGACGGCCGGCTCGATGCGACGAGGCGGCCAGAGGCTCAGCAGCGGCGAGCCGGCGCCGGGCCGAGCTCGAGTGGGAGGGCCGCACAGGCCGACCACTCCTCGAGCGATCCGTCATAGATGGCGACGTTTTCCCGCCCCTGCAGCGTGAGGGCGAGGGCGACGACCGCCGCCGACACACCCGCGCCGCAATACACCGTGACGGGTTCGCCGAAGCCGACGGCTGCAGTGGCATCTTCGAGCTCCTTGCCGGCCAAGAACCGGCCGGACGGTCCGAGGAGGCTCCTGGCGGGGACGTTCACGCTGCGGGGGATATGCCCGCGGCGGGCGTACCTCGTCGGCACACTGCCGTCGAACACCTCGGTGGACAGCGCACAGACGAGAGGGCTGCTCGCCGCACCCGAGGCGATGCGCGCGACCTCGCCCCGGTCGGCCCACATCCCGGCGCGTTCGTCTACCTCGGCTGGTCGCCCAGCCTGCCGAGGCAGGTGGGCGGACGCCGCTCCGCTCTCGAGCTCGCCTCCCCTTGCGACCCAAGCCTGCAGGCCGCCGTCGAGCACGGCGGCGGGCAGGCCGATCCAACGCAGCATCCACCACAGGCGCGCCGCCCAGATTCCGCCCACAGTGTCATAGGTCACGACCGCAATCCCATCGAGAACGCCGAGTTCGGCCAGCGCGGAAGCCAGCTCGGCTGCGGCCGGCCGGGTGAAGTGACACGCCGAGAGAGGATCCGAAAGACGCCCGAGCAAGTCGGCGTGCCGGGCGCCTGGTATGTGTCCCGCCAGGAAGCCCGCGTGGCCGCTCTCCGCCCGATAGTCCCCGTCTCTCGACGGTGGCGCCAGCACGACCGTCGCATCGAGAACGGCCAGGCAGGGATGCCGGTTCACGGCGAGCCAGTCCGCATCTACCAGCAGGCCCGGCAGGGTCACGAATCCAGCGGCCAGATCGCCGCCACCACCGGTTCGACCCATGTGTGCGACGCTAGCTAGCGCCGTGACGCCAGTCGGTAGCCGGAACGACCAGCCGGCCGGGAGATCGCAGGGACCTGGCGGCCCGTCTGCCAGCGTGCTGACCACAGCGATCGGCGCGCTCGCGCGCTGGCGCGGGCAGAGGGCCGGTGTGACGGTCGTGGCCATCGACGGCTACGGCGCTTCGGGGAAGTCGACAATCGCCGCCGGGCTCGCGACGGCGACGAACGCAGCCGTCGTTCACCTCGATGACTTCTTCCTTTCCTCCGGTCGGGATGTCCCAGGTCCGGCTGTGACGGTTGCAGGAAGCCACGTCGGGGCCTTGCCGGTGGGCGGCCGGGTGCTCGGGAGCTATTACGACGTCGCCCGCTTACGTGCCGAGGCCCTCGAGCCGCTGTTGGCGGGGCAGCCGGCGGTGTTCCGCGGCTTCGACTGGCCCTCGGGCGGCACCGCCGCGCGGACGGCGCGTGTCGTGCCCGAGGACCTCGTCCTCCTCGAGGGGGTGTACTCGGCCGCGCCCGAGCTTTCCGACGTCGTCGACCGGGCAATCTTCGTGGACACGCCTGCTTCCGAGCGCCTCCGCCGTCTGCGCGGCCGCATCGCGCCGGCGGACTGGGATGACGTCTGGCTGCGGGCCGAGGAGGCGTACTTCGCCGAGGAGCGGCCGATCCGCTCGTTCGACCTCGTGATCCCCGGAACCGAAGTCCGCCCGCCCGTGGAGGGCTTGGCGGCCGCACATCTCGAACAGGACCTGCAGCAACCGTGAGGCACGTGCGCGTCATGCTCGACTACGTGCATCCGTGGCCAAACGCCGCCGGGTTCTATGTCGCGCGCGAGCGCGGCTGGTACAGCGAGGCGGGGCTCGACGTGGAGCTCACGGTGCACGACTATGCCCGGGGAGACACCCTCGCCTATCTCGCTCGCAACGAGGTCGACTTCGGAGTCTTTCCCTCGAATCGCCTCCTGCAGCGTCGCGACCGGCGCGAGCCGCTTGTCGGGGTGGCGGCCGTGAACCAGACCGGTCTCGAGACGATCCAGGCTCGTCGGGCATCTGGCATCAGTCGGCCTCGAGACCTCGAGGGTCGCCGAATCGGCTACGGGCTGACGCCGAGGGGTCGCGCCATGGTCAGCCACCTCGTCAGTTCCGACGGGGGCGACCCCTCGAAGGTGATCGGCGTGGACTCAGGTGGCCATGAGCTCACGCCTGAATATCTCGTCTCGAGCCGCCTCGATGCCCTCTTCGGCGGCTACTGGTGCTGGGACGTGCTCTCTCGAGCGGTGCCGGAATCCGAGCTCCGCACCTGGCGAGTGGACGAGATCGGCGCGCCCCGCTACCACAGCTACCTCCTCGGCACCCACGAGGCGACCATCGAGCAGCACCCCGAGCTCGTGCGTGGCCTCGTGCAGGCGAGCGCTCGTGGCTTCCAGGCTGCCGCCAACGATCAGCCGTGGACCCTCTCGCTCCTGCGACAAGCCATTCCCTACCAGCCGGCCTGGCGGCTCGAGCGATCCCTCGAGCTGGTCGCCACGACCTGGTTCCACGACGGGCAGTTCGGGATCCAGCGTGTCGACGACCTCATCGCGCCCTATGCGGCCTTCCTCGCCTCCCACGGCGTACTCGCCGACCCGGACGTGTGGAAGGACGCCACGACCAACGAGTTCCTGCCCGTCGGTGGGGACTGACCAGGTGGGAGGACGTGTGATGCTGCATCGGCCGCTGCCGGCGGGACGTGTCCTTGCTGTGACCGTCCTACTCGCCCTGGGCGCCCTCGGCCTCGTCGCCTGCAGCGTCTCGACGACGGCACCCTCCAGCAGCTCCCCCGACAGCACGACACCGCCCGGCTCGCCGATCGCCGGAGGCACGGCCTACTTCGCCGAACAACCCGAAACCCCTCCCAACTACATCTTCCCGCTCATCTCGGGTGAGAACTTCACCGTCGCCAACACGGCCGATCTGCAGACGCTCCTCTACGAGCCGCTCTACTGGTTCGGTGACAGGGGGAGCACCTCGATCGACTACCCACTCTCGATCGGGAACCCGCCCGTCTACAGCGACCACAACCGAGTCGTGACGATCACCCTCAAGCACTACCTCTGGTCCGACGGTGAGGTGGTCAGCGCCCGCGACGTTCTCTTTTGGATTTATCTGCTGAAGGCGAACGCGGACGAATGGGCGTCATACGTCCCGGGAGGGTTTCCCGACAACGTGACGTCGGCGACGGCGCTCGGCCCCACGACGGTCCGGCTTCGGCTCAACGCCAGCTACAACCCTGTCTGGTACACCTACAACGAGCTGTCGCAGATCACGCCGCTGCCGATCGCCTGGGACCGCACGTCGATGTCCGCCCCAGTGCCGTCGGCAGGGGCAAAGGATCTCCCTGATACCACCTCCAGGGGTGCCGAGGCCGTGTACAACTTCTTGAACGACCAGGCCAAGGACATCGCCGGCTACGCCTCGAGCAGGATCTGGTCAATCGTCGACGGTGCCTGGAAGCTCGTCAGCCTCACGACGGACGGGACCGCCACCTTCGTCCCGAACCGGAGCTTCTCGGGCCCGAACAAACCCCACCTGGCGGAATTCGTCGAGCTGCCCTTCACGAGCGCCGCGGCCGAGTTCTCGGTGCTGCGCGCCGGGTCATCGACGGGCGGGTCCGGATCGGCCTCCTCCGACGAGATCTCCGTCGGCTACGTGCCCGACAACGACCTGCCGCAATCTGCCGCCTTGCGTGCACAGGGCTACCAGCTCGTCGACTGGTATCCCTTCCAGTTCGACTACTTCGAGCCGAACTTCAACAACCCGACCGTCGGTCCCATCCTCCGCCAGCTCTACTTCCGCCAAGCCTTCCAGCACCTCGTCGACCAGCTCGGCTGGATTCACGCCTACTACGGCGACCTCGGCCTGCCGACGTACGGACCGATCCCGGCGAGCCCGCCCAACCCCTACGCCGACGCAAACGCCTCCGTGGACCCGTACCCGTTCAGCATCTCAGCGGCAAGATCCCTGTTGGTCGAGCACGGCTGGAAAGTCGTCCCGAACGGGGTCTCCGTTTGCTCGCGCCCCGGCACAGGCCCAGACCAGTGCGGCCCGGACATCAAAGCCGGTGAGGCTCTCAACTTCACGCTCATGTACCCGAGCGGACTTCCCTACACCGACGGCTCGATGGTCGACCTGCAGTCGGTCGCCAAACAGGTGGGCATCGAGATCTCCCTCAAGGAGGTCACCGCCACCACGATCGCCTCGACGATCGACAGCTGCTCGCCCAGCCAAGCCTCCTGCAGCTGGGAGCTCGGTCAATACGGCGCCGGATGGGTCTTCGAGCCGGACCATTACCCGAGTGGCGAAGAGATCTTCGAGACTGGCGCCCTCGGAAACGTCTCCAACTACTCCAACACGACCTCTGACAAGCTCATCGTCGCCACCACGGAGACGTCCTCCGCGGATGCGCAGGCGGCGCTCGACGCCTACCAGAACCAAGTCCGCCTCGAACTACCCGACTTCTGGCAACCGAGCCCGGGCACACTTGTCAGCCTCTCGTCGAACCTTCATGGCTTCGAGCCGAACGCCTACGGGTTCATCAGCCCCGAAGAGTGGTACTTCACGAAAGGCTGAACCAAGGAGGCCACTTCGAATGCAAGGCTGGGCACCATGATCGGTTACACGCTGAGGCGGTTCGCTCAGGCCGTGATCGTCGTGCTCGGCGTGACGGTGCTCGTGTTCCTGCTCGAGCACCTCATCCCCGGCAGCCTCGCACGTGCCATCCTCGGGCCTCGGGCGAGCCCGGCCGAGATCGCCGCTTTCGACCGGGCGAACGGGCTCGAAGAACCGCTTGTGGCGCAGTACCTCACCTTTGTCTCCCACGTCCTGCACGGGAACCTCGGGTTCTCCTACCGCCTCAATGTCAGCGTCGACTCGCTCGTCGTCCATGAGATCCCCAACGACCTCATTCTCGTCGGGAGTGCCCTCGTGCTCGCGCTCGCCATCGCCATCCCCCTCGGCGTCGCCCAGGCGGTGCGCCGCAACCGGGCGCTCGACCATGCCGCCACCGGAGTCGCCTTCCTCCTCTACTCCATGCCCTCGTACTGGCTCGGCCTTCTGCTCATCGCCGGCCTTGCCATCGGCCTGCACGCCTTCCCGCCCGAGGCGCCACAGGCAGCCACGGCCGCGGGCGTCCTCGCCGACCCTCGTGCGCTCGTCCTCCCCGTCGTCACCCTCACACTCGTCAACGTGGCGCTCTTCAGCCGCTACATGCGCTCCTCCACCGTCGACACCCTCGCGCAGGATTACGTCCGCGTCGCCCGCGCGAAGGGGCTGGCAGAGCGCGCTGTGCTCGCCCGCCACGTGCTGCGCAACTCGCTCGTCTCGGTCGTCACCCTCGTCGGCCTCTCGCTCCCGGCCGTGCTCACGAGCGGCCTCGTGATCGAGTACGTCTTCAACTTCCCTGGCGTAGGTCTCACCTACTACAACGCCGCCGTGAACTCCGACTACCCGGTGGAGCTCGGCATCACTGTCGTCGTGGGCTTCGTGACCGTCATCGGCAGCCTCGTGGCAGATCTCGCCTATGCCGTCCTCGACCCGAGGGTCCGTTATGGCTGAGCGAGCCGAGGAGCTCTCCCGCCCGTCGGCGACCCCGCCTCCGGCCGAGGTCTCGGTGCTGCGGACGACGCCCGTGCTCGCGCAGGCGGCGGCACCAAAGGCGCCGGAGCGAACCGACGAGGGGCGCCGGGGCCGATCCTTCCTGGGAGCGTTCTGGGAGAACCGGCTCGGGGTTGTCGGCCTCGCCATCATCGCGGCGGTGACAGCATTCTGCTTCCTCGGCCCGCTCGTCTACCACTCCGACCAGATCCACGCGAACATCGCCTTCACTAACCTGCCACCTGGGGCGGGCAGGCCGCTCGGCACCGACGCCAACGGCTTCGACATCCTCGGGCGACTGATGGTGGGCGGTCAGAGCGCCCTCGAGATCTCCTTCGCGGTCGCCATCGTGGCGACCAGCTTCGGCGCCATCTGGGGGGCGGTGTCCGGCTTTGCCGGCGGCGTGCTCGACGCCGTCATGATGCGCGTCGTCGATGTCGCCATCGCCGTGCCCGCCATCTTCCTGCTCATCTACCTCGCGAGCGTGTTCCGACCGACGGTGCCGCTGCTCATCGTCGTGCTCTCGCTGCTGGCGTGGCTCGGACCGGCGCGGCTCATCCGAGGTGAGACGCTGTCGCTGCGCACTCGCGAGTTCGTCGACGCCGTGCGCGTGGCTGGCGGCCGGAGCTCGCGCGTCATCGGGCGGCACATCATCCCGAACACGATCGGGACGATCTCGGTCAACGCCACGTTCCAGGTGGCCGACGCCATCATCCTCCTGGCCACGTTGAGTTTCCTCGGATTCGGCTTGCCGCCGCCCGCAGTGAGCTGGGGCGGCATGCTCTCGCAGGGGACGACCTACCTGCTGGACGGCTACTGGTGGGAGGTCTACCCCGCCGGCATCATCGTGATGGTGACCGTCGTCGCCTTCAACTTCGTCGGCGACGCCCTGCGGGACACCGTCGACGCCCGCCTTCGGGTGCGGTAGCCGCCCCGTGGCGCCGCTGCCCTCACGGCCTTCAGTCGCGCCGGACCAGGTGCCTCGGGCGATGCGGCTCCTCGCCTCCCCTTTGCGGTCGGCCCACGTTCACCACCTGGACGGACACATCACCAGCGGCTCGAAGGACCTGGCCGACGGTGGTCTTTCTCGACACGCGCGAGAAATGCGAACGGCGGCCGGAGCCGATCACGAGCTGCGAGGCGCCGACCCTCCGGGCAGCCTCGAGCAGTCCGGAGGCAGCGTCGTCCTCGGCCCTGACCTCGAGAAACGTACCGTTGAGCTCTTTCAACAGCCGGCGGTCTTCGTCGAGTCGGCCGATCGGTGGCCGGCCGAGGTTGTCGCTGGCGCGGACGTGCACGCCCGTGAGACTGGCGTGCGACAGCTCGGCGAGGTGGGCGGCGTAGCGGATGAGCCATTCGTCGGCGGACGACCCGTCGAGGCCGACCAGGACGCAGGTGCAGTCCTCGGGCGGGCCGACGTCGTGGGTGGCGAGGAACGCCGCCGCCGGGTCCGACACGGACTCGTCGAGCCAGAGCTGGGCGAGGTCCCGCAGGTCGGCGAGATTCGCGAAGCGGAAATAGCTCGACAACGCCGCGTCTGCCCGCTCCTTGGGGAAGACCAGACCCTCGGCCAACCGGCGTCGCAGCGCCGCAGGCGCGAGATCGACGAGCTTGATCTCGCCGGTCCACAAGAACGCATCCGGCACCGGTTCGGCCGGATGCACGCCGGTGATCCGGGAGACGAGATGGGTGAGCGATTCGATGTTGGCGACATTCACGGTCGTGAAGACGTGGATTCCGTGCTCCAAGAGCTCGGCGACGTCCTGCCAACGCTTGGCGTGACGCTCGCCCGGCAGGTTCGCATGGGCAAGCTCGTCCACGAGAGCCAGAGCTGGGCGACGGTCGAGGACGGCGGCCACGTCCAGCTCCTCGAAGCTCGCGCCCCGGTACCTCACCGTGCGGGTGGGAAGCACTTCGAGATCGGTGACCTGTGCGGCCGTCGCCTGGCGCCCGTGACGTTCCCAGTAGGCCACCACGCTGTCGACACCGGCGCGCTGCTGCGCGCGCCCATCCCGCAGCATCGCGTACGACTTGCCCACTCCCGGGGCGATCCCGAGGTAGGTGCGCAACCTGCCGCTGCCGGTGACCGACTCCACGGCACCCTTGTATAGAGCCGATCTGTGCGGGCGTCCATGGGCGCCGAGGGCGCACGGCTGAGGCTGACCTGGTGATTCTGCCGCCATCCGGCAAAGAACCTGCTCCTCGGCTCCCAACTCGCGTCGACCGAGACCAGCATCCACTCGTGGAACGACGCCTGTTTCGTGATACAAACACGTTCGATGCCCTCAACCCCAGACACGGAGCACCTCAACAACAATCAGCGCGACACCCTGCTGCAGGTCTTCCAGCACCCCACGAGCCACAACATCGAGTGGCATGCGGTGTTGTCCATGTTGGAGGCCGTCGGATCGGTCGAAGAGCGCCACGACGGCAAGTACCTTGTCCAGGTCGGCGACGAGACCGAGGTCCTCACCCGCCCGAAGCACAAGGACATCGACGTCCAACAGATCGTCGACCTCCGCAGGATGCTGACCAACGCTGGATATGGCGAGGTGGTGAAGGACCTCGAGGCCAAGGGCAAGGAGGACTGACCGTGCCTTACGATGTCGAGCTCGTCCGAGATAAGAGCGTCGTCGCAGTCATCGCCTTTCGCGAGAGCACGATCTATCCCACTGATGCGTCGCCCGGCGAACGCCCCGAACACCTCATCGCCACGGATCCGCACGGCCGCTTCCACAAGGTTCACCATCATGCAGGCAACCCTGAAGGCACCTACGAAAGCGATAGTCCGGAGTACTGGCGCGAGCTCACCGACGCCTTGTCACCGGCGGGGGCGATTCTGTTGTTGGGGCACGGCAAGGGAAAGGCAAACGCGACTCACCACTGGGTGGCCTATGTCGAGAAGCACCGCGTGGATGTCGCCGCCAAGGTGGTAGCCGACGTGCGGGTCGACATCGATCATCTGGACGACGCGCAGGTGCTACGGCTGGCTCAGTACTACTTCGGCGCACCGCCCCTGCGCGACTACGCGGACTCTCGCTGGGGAGAGCCGCATGAGGTGGAGCTGTCAGCAGACGAGGATTGACGGGTCCGCCGCCGGGGCACGCTCCCGCCTGTTGCCCACCGGTTGCCAGTCAACGCCACGGTCCAGGTGGCCGACGCCATCATCCTGTCGGCCACCTTGAGCTTCCTTGGGTTTCGGCTTGTCGCCGCCCGCAGTGAGCTGGGGGGCGGCATGCTCTTGCAGGGGACGACCTACCTGCTGAACGGCTACTGGTGGGAGGTCTACCCCGCCGGCTTCATCGTGGTGACCGTCGTCGCCTTCAACTTCGTCGGCGACGCCCTGCGGGACACCCTCGACGCCCGCCTCGGCTCCGGTAGTCGCCCGGGAGCGCTTCGGCCGCCCCCGTCGTCCAAGACGGCCACCCGGCGGTTGAGTTCGTGCCACTCTGGGGCCAAGCTGTCGACCATGCCGCTCGTGGGCCGCGACCGAGAGCTCAGCGCGATCGACACGTGGCTCGGTATCGACGACTCCCGAACACCGATGACGACCCTCGTCATCGAAGGTGAGGCGGGCATTGGGAAGACGGAGCTGTGGACCGAGGCGCTGCGCCTGGCGGCTGACCGCGGGCATCGTGTGCTGCGTTGCCGCGCCAGCCCCTCCGAGGCTCACCTGTCCTACGTCGCCCTGTCCGACCTCCTGCGGTCGTGCGCCGACTCGGTTTTCGAGCAGTTGCCCCCCGTGCAGCGACGTCCTCTCGAGGTGGCGCTGCTCCGCGCCGAAGCCTCCGAAGGTGAGCTCGACCCGCGTGTAGTCGGGACCGGGCTGCTGTCCCTGTTCGAGGTGATCTCCTCGCAACGGCCCTTGCTCCTCGCGGTCGACGACGGGCAATGGTTGGACTCCGCCTCCGCCAGAGTGCTGGCTTTCGCCTTGCGGCGGGTCAGCGAGGTGCCGGTTCGCTTCGTCGTCACGATCCGGACGGACGAACCGGCGGCAACGGGCCTCTCAACAGCCCATCTGCAACGGGAACTCGGCACCGAGTCGATCTCCGTGCTCGATGTCGGACCTCTCAGCGTCGCCGCCATCCACCAGCTGGTGCGAAGTGCCCTCGGCGCCTCACTCGCCCGGCCGGTGCTCGTGAGGATCCACCGGGCTGCAGGCGGAAACCCCTTCTACGCCCTCGAGATCGCGCGCGAGGTGCTGCGGCAGGGCTCCCTGCGACCGGGAGAGCCGTTGCCGGTGACGACCGATCACGGAGAGGTGGTTCTCCTCAGGCTCCGTCGTCTTCCCCGGCGGACTCGAGAAGCGCTCCTCGTCGTGGCTGCGCTCCCTCGGCCGGCGGCTGGTGACGTCGCTCCGACCGACCTTGCCCCGGCCGAGCGTGCCGGCATCGTCGAGGTCGATCAGAGCGGTCGCGTCTCGTTCAGCCACCCGCTGTTCGCCTCGGCGCTGTATTCGTCGCTCTCGCCCGACGAGCAGCGCGCCCTGCACGCCCGCATCGCCGAACGGGTCGAAACGCTCGAAGAACGCGCTCTACACCGCGCGCTGGCCGCAAGCTCGACCGATGGCGACACCGCTGACCTCCTGGACCAGGCCACCGAGTCAGCCATGCGTCGCGGCGCGGCGGACGCCGCCGTCGAGCTGAAGGAGCTGGCCCTTCGCCTCACCCCCGTAGAGGACGAGGCCGCCGCCCTCCGTAGGGAGCGGGAGCTGGCTGACCGTCGCTACTTTGCCGGGGACGCCACGGGGGCCAGGCGTCAGCTCGAGGAAATGCTCTTACGACCGCTGCCGGGCGAGGATCGCGCCGAGGTACTGCTCGAACTCGGAAGCGTCCTGTGGACCCAAGGGGAGCCGGACAACGGTCTCGCCCTCCTGTCCGAGGCACTCGAACAGGCCGAGAGCGCGCCGCTGCGCGCCCGCATCCACTCTCGGATCTCCTCGTTCTCCCTTGACTGCGACGCTGGCCTCGAGCATGCGGAGGCCGCTCTGCGCCTCATCGACGAGAGCGCGGATCCTTTGCTGTACTCCTTCGCCCTTCACAACATGGCGATGTGGAAGCTCTACGCCCGCGGAGTCGCCGACCACGCCGCCGTCGAGCTCGGGACAAGGCTGCAGGAGGCGGCCGCTGCCTGGGAGATGAGCACGGTCCCGGCGACGTGGGCACGGCTCTTCGACGACTTCGCGACGGCTCGTCGCCTCAACGAGGACCTCCTGCGAGCCTTCGAGAAGACCGGCGACGAGGCGAGCACCGCCGGCATCCTCAGCCACCTCGCCGTCCTCGAGGCGATCACCGGACACGCCGAGCGGGCCGGGGAGCTGGCCGAGCAGGCGCTCGAACTGGCGCGTCAGACAGAGCAGGAGACCTACGTCACGCTGGCGCTGCACGCCCGAGGGTGTGTAGCGGCCCATCGCGGCGATCTCACCGGGGCACGACGGGCCGGTGAGGAAGTGCTCAAGCGCCTCGAGGCGGAGCCCGATCTCACCTTCGAGGCCATCGCGAGGGGGATGCTCGGATCGGCCGCGCTGGCCGGCGACGATCCCGCTGAGGCGGACCGCCAGCTCAGCCGCGTGCAGCAGATCCTCGACGCCCTGCACACCCGCGAGCCGGCGGCCGACCGGATCCAGGCTGATCATGCCGAGGCGGCCATCCGGCTCGGGCAGCTCGAGCGAGCCGAGAAGATGATCGAGGCCATGGAGGAGAGGGCTCGCCACCTCCCTCGGCCGTGGATTCTCGCTGTTTCCGCCCGATGCCGCGGTCTGCTCAGGGCGGCGCGGGGTGATGTGGACGGGGCGATAGATGATTGTCGGCTGGCCCTCGCCGCCCACGAGCAGCTCGACATGCCCGTTGAGCGAGGTCGCACGCTGCTGGCGCTCGGCCGGCTTCACCGCCGCCGGGGTGAACGTCGGGAGGCGCAGGCATGCCTGGAGGACGCCCTTTCGACCTTCGAGGCAGCCGGCGCCCTCCGATGGGCGGAGACGGCCAGCCGGGACCTCGAACGGGCGCGCGCTCGCCGAGGCCCGGACACCGAGCTGACCTCCACCGAGCTGTCGATCGCCGAGCTGGCGGCGGCGGGCCTGCGCAACGATGACATCGCCGCCCAGTTGTTCGTGACGACGAAGACCGTCGAGGCGAACCTGACTCGCATCTATCGCAAGCTCGGTATCCGCTCGCGGGCATCCCTCGAGCGGCAGCTTGCGTCCAAGAGGGACGGCGGAGGGCAAGCGTAGGGTTTCCCCCGATGCCGGCGCCGCCGGGTTTGCTTACGGTCGAACCATGGCCCAGGTTGCCGAGTCCAGCTGCCAGCTCGTGGAGTGCATGCTCCCAGGAATCACCGAGGAACAGGCGCGGGCACTCGATCGTCGCGTGAGGGGGGGCTTGCCCGCCGTGACGGGCGTCTCTTATCTGGGCGCCCTGCTCATGCCGGAGGACGAGGTCGTCTTCTGCCTCTTCGCAGGCCCCCTCGAGGAGGTGAGAGCCGTGAGCGAGCAGGCGGCGGTTCGCTTCGAGCGGATCGTGCCGTGCCGCCTCATCGGCCTGCTGACGCCGAAGCCCGACCGTCCCTCCGCCATCTGACCTCCATGCCCCATCTGGCTTCCACGACGAATCTGACTTCCACAACACAACGAAGGAGTGCGATGCAAAAGACCATAAAGAACCCGTTCGGCCTCGCTCGGGCCGCTCGCCCACGACCCAGGTGCGGCGGGCCTGGTGCGCGGGCGCTCCGGCTGCTTCTCACCGGCCTCATGGTGCTCGTTGTCGGCTTTGCGAGCACGGCTGCCGGCGCTGCCACCACGCCGCGGCGCGTCACGTCGCCGAGGGCGCTGACGTCCCCCGCACCGGGTAAGTGGACGGAGATCGGCACGACCAACTCGGGGGGACCGGCGGCCATGTGGCGGGCGCCCGACAACCGCGACTGGGTGATGTGGGCGCCGAACTCCACGACCTACGACCTTGCCCTCCTCGCCCCTGACGGTGGCATCGTCGCCGCCCCGAAGCTGGCGATGAAATGGGCGGGCCTCGCCAACAACCCGACCCTGATCTCGAACGGCAGCATGCCGCTCGCTGTCTTCAGCGGAATGAACGGCGGTAAGTACGACTTCGGGTGCATTGTCGGAGCCGTGCCGGGCGCGCCCTATTGGACAGCAACAGGGTGGTCGCTCTCCAGCGCCTGCGACTCGTCGAACGTCGGCTGGGGGAGCGCGGCCGTCAATGCCAAAGGCGTGATCTCAGCGGCCTATGGAGCGATCGGGGGCGGCGTCTTTTACCAGATCGGCGTGTCTCCTTCCATTCCGTCGCCAGGAACGGACCCGTCCTTCCTCATCGGGAAGGGGCCTGAGAACGAGTTCCACGACGTCGTCGACACCGACGGCAACGGTGACTTCTACCTGGGGTTCAATCGCTACTTCTCCAAGCCGGCGAATGGCGACGGCGTGTGGGTGAAGGACCTCACCAGCAACGGCCCCCTTATGCAGGCGCCCGGCTCGGGCACCTACAACACGAGCACAGCGCCGAACAGCCAGCCGGTCGCCTTCGCGAACCGGACAGGCAACGGTGGCGGTGTATTCGCTGCGTACTGCGTCGGGACCTCCTGCTCGCACCTCATGCTCTGGCACGCCGGAGCCCCGCACGCCCGCGTGGTCCCCGACAGCGCCGGCGCGTTCTTTTACGAGATGGCGTCTGGCCCCGGCGGCCGCCTCTGGATCGCCTGGATGGACAAGAGCGCCTCGACGCTCTACACGGTCCGTACGAACGAGGCGGATACGCAGTTCGGTCCGGTAGAGAAGTACTCGACACCCCTGTTCACGCTGGACAGCTTTGCGATCAGCGGGGGCCCACTTGGACGTCTCGATGTCACCGCAGCCGGCGACAACAACAGCCTCAAGCCCGTCTTCCTCGCGACGCAGTCGCTCACTGCCCTCGCAGTCTCGGGAGGCGGGACGATTGCCAACACGAGCACCAACACGGTTACCTTCGTCGTGACCGACGCCGGCGACCCCGTGGCCGGCGCCAAGGTGAGCGTCGATGGGCACACGGCGTTCACCGACCCCGCCGGGAAAGCCGCCGTCACCTTCGCCAAGGGAACGAGCCCGGGCGGCTACACGGTGACGGCATCGGCAGCCAACTACTTCCCTGCCCTCGGGAAGGTTCTGGTCAAGACGTGAGCCAGCGGTGCCGGCCGCATCCTTGCGTGCCGGTGACGATGACCTCACGGTCACGTCTCGTCACCAACCCCGGCCCCGCCTGCCTCCAGCGCAGGGAGCCGGGGTTGCGTGATGGCGCTCGTCAGATGAGGACGTCCGCCGCCGCTCGATAATGTCGGGCGACACGAACAGACCTGGTCGCTTTCTCGGAGCCCTGCTTGCCGGGGCGTTGCTGTCGGCTCCGGCCGGGTTGGGGCGCGCGTCGGCGCCGGTCCGGGCGCGTCTTCAAGGACGTGTCGACCCGCAGGCATGGACGGTGCAGAAGTCCTACCCGCCCGTGATCGACAGCCTGGTCGGCTTGTCATGCCCGACCAGCTCTGACTGTTGGGTGGCGGGAACGACGTCCTCGGATGCCGGCGCATTGGCAAGCAGCACCAATGGAGGCAGGACCTGGAACTCCGGCGCCACCCTGAGCTTGCACTACCTGCGAGCCATCTCCTGCCCAACGAAGACCAACTGCTGGGCTGTGGGCTATGACACCGGCGAGAACCTGGGTATTCCAACCTTTAGAGCCGGCGTCGTCGTGACAACAGACGGTGGCAGGATCTGGAAGAGGCAACGGCTCCCGAACGGTACGAGCATCCTGTCGGGGCTGTCGTGCCCGACAGCGACACAATGCTGGGCGGTCGGTGACAGCGGGCCGCTTGCCGAGGACGACCCCGCCGTCGTAGCCACGAACAGCCGCGGTGAGTGGACGAGCGAGTCGGTGCCGAAAGCGGTGTTCGTCCTGTGGGACGTGTCCTGCCCGACAGCGAGTGTCTGCTGGGCCATCGGAGAAACCCGCTCCTCGCAATCACCGATCGTCGTCGCCACGACCGACGCAGGACGCACCTGGAGGACCAAGCTCGAGCCGAAGACGATCGCGGCGGCATACCTCTTGTCATGCCCGACGGCGATGGACTGCCTCGTGTCGGGGACAACGGCGTCCGGGGCGGGCATCGTCACGGCAACAAAGAACGGCGGGCGTACCTGGATCACGTCGTTGATTGGCGGCTTTGCCGGGCCAACGGGCGTGTCCTGCCCGACGGCCGACGACTGCTTTCTGGTCGGAACGGAGAACGCCTCCAGAGATGTCGCCGATGTCGTGGCCACGACCGACGGCGGCCGCGCGTGGAAGACACAGAGGCTCCCGGACCCCCTTGCACCGAGTGGCCTGGCCGAATTGACGAACGTCTCGTGCCGGAGCGCTTCTGACTGCTGGATAGTCGGGGCGACACAGACGGGCGCGCCGGGGGCGGTCCACACGGCAGACGGGGGCAGAACCTGGTCGCCTGCGTCCTTTCCGGCTGGAATCCTCGCATTCAGCGCGCTCTCGTGCGGGACCGCCAGTCACTGCTGGACGGTCGGCTCGGCCTCGAACGGGGCCGCCATCGACGCCAGCACCGACGGCGGGAGTGCTTGGCATCGCCAGCACATCCCACCGCAGATTGAGATCCTGAGCGACCTGACGTGCGTCGGTGGCTTCGATTGCTGGGTAGTGGGTTCAGGCGAGCACGGCGCCAGTCTCACCGTCACGGCCAATGGAGGCCGGACTTGGGTTGCGGGCAGACTTCCGCACAACATCAGCAGCCTGAGCGCCGTGTCGTGCCCGACTGCGACTGACTGCTGGGCGGTGGGTTCATCGACATCTGACACCGGGACTGTCCTGGCGACCGCCGACGGCGGCACGAGCTGGACGGTGCAGCCTCTCCCGGCGGGAATCAGGTTGCTCAAGAGCGTGTCGTGCCCCACGACCACAGATTGCTGGGCTCTCGGACTCGGCACCTCCGGCAACGTCATCGTTGCAACCACGAAGGGCGGGACGAGCTGGGAGGAGCAGTCCCCGGCGACCGGCATCTACGTCCTGGCCAGCCTTTACTGCCCGACCACCTCCTCCTGTGTGGCAGTTGGGCTGGCGTCGCCGTTTCTCGGTTTTGCAATGGCCACGAGCGACGGCGGTGAAGACTGGGATGCCCAGTCACTCCCCTCTGACACCGGTCCGCTGTCCGGTGTGTCCTGTTCGACGGCCGAACACTGTTGGGCCGTCGGCACCACGTCGGCCGGCGGGGCCGACATCGTGGCGACCACGAACGCGGGCGACACGTGGCTGACGGAGAAGCTGCCGGGCGATTTGGCTGACGTCGAGGGAATATGGTGCGGCGCGACCGGCGGCTGTCGAGCGGTCGGTCTCCTCAACAATGGCGGGGCGGCGATCCTTGCCAATGAGCCATGACCGCTGCCGCAGCGACACCGCCCACCGGCGCGACACCCTGATATCGTTCGCCAGCACTCGAGCCGGTTGCGACTCGTCAGCGGCGGTCGCTGGTCTGAAGGGGGTTCACGACATTGCGAGGGATGCCGGGGCCGCGGAGCCGGCGAAGCGGTGTGGTACGCGCTTTGCTCGTCGTCATCTGCCTTGTGGGGGCATTGCTGCCGGCCGCAAGCGCCGCAGCCACTGTTGTCGGTCGGGACCGAGTACCGACTTCGGGCTGCAACTGGAGGGTCTGGAGGAGGCCGAGGGCAAGGTCCCCGCGCAGTCCGTCACCCTCAAGGTCTACGAGGTCTCGTACTGCGATCCCTCCCGCACGACCGACTGCGGACCGGGCGTCAACGCCTCCACAACCGGAGTGAAGTCGTACCTGTATTTCTGGTTCCATTCACAGACGTCGTCTGAGAGCAACACCTTCACCGAGGACTTCGTGACCGCCTATAACCCGAATCGCTGGCTTCCGGCGAGGTTCGGCAAGTAGGCGCCGCCGGTCCCGGGAAGGGTGCGGGTCATCTCGGTCGCGGCATCCCATTCTGTCGTGCTCCAAGAGCCAGAAAAATGGCTGTCAGCTGGGAACTTAGGACATCATCGCGTCATGCGCCGGCGTTTCGGTTATGTCGGCGGAGCGCCATAAGCACCTCCTCCCTAGACGCCGAGGTGGCGGCGATGAACAGGACCCGATCGGTGTCACGGCTGCCATATCGCCTCGAGGATGCTTACCTCAGCACAACTACGCTCGCGTGCCCGGAGAAGTAGTCGGCGTCCATTGCTGTCGCCGCGTATTTACCAGGGCTAATGCCTTTGGGAAACGCGAACGTGACCGCCCCGCCAGCATCGGTCGTACCGCTCTGACCGGCGACCGTCACCGTGGCACCCGCGACTGGGTCGCCCGCGTCGGTGACCGTGAAGACTACCTTGACTGTGGTCGTGTTGTGGAACGACACGCTCCCGGGGGACAGCTGTAGGCCGGTAAGCGACTGCGTGGTCAGGATCTCAGGCTTTAGATTGCTGCTGATCAAGCCGCCTAGCACGACGTCGAGCCGACCGGCGCCGCCACCGCTCACTGCGATGTTGTTGAGGTCGACCAGGTGATCGTCGTAGGACTCGACCGGTCCGAACCTCGTATCCGCCTCGTTGGTTCGGACCGTGTACACCATGCTGTTCGCCCCGTTGAACCAGGCAATCCACATACGACCGTCTGGTCCCGCCGCCAAGGCCGGCCAGTCTCCCGGGAACTGTGCCGTGCTGCCGGGGACGACCAGCGCGTGTGGGCTGCCGACCCGCCAGAACAGCAGGTGATTGCAGCTCCCGGTGTTGTCGCAGTACACGGCGAAGAGCCCACCGTGCTTGCCGGTGGAGGCCGCGAACGCAACGGCCAGGCTCTCTCTCGAGACTGATTCTGTACCCGAGCCCGGGGCCTTTGTGATCCCTCCGTGCGTCGTCAGATCGGCGACGTAGACCCCGTCGGTGCTCGACGGCTTCGTGAAATAGCGCGCGAAAGCAGCGTAGAAGTCATCGTTGCTCGGGTCAACGGCTTCGTTGATGAACCCCACATACCCGTTGGGGAAAGTGAACTGCTGGTCGGGTGGGGGTGCCGGGATCGTCGCCGCCGTACCGATGCGATAACTTACGTACGGGCCGACCGTGTTCCAGGCTGCGGACAACTCCCCGGCGCTGTTGCGCGCCGCCCCGAAATAGCCATCGATAATCGTGGAATTCGAGAGTGACCACGACAGCCCGGTCCACAGGGCACCCCATTTGCTCGGGACAAAGCCCACCAGAGCGCCTGTGTTGTAAGGAGGTGGTCCTCCCGCCCCGAAGATGAGCAGCGGCTCCGTTCCATTGGACACGAGCACCGGGTTATTGGCGATTCCTCCGCCCGCCCAGTGCAGGGCCGTGGCTTCCTTGCCGCCGCCGTTCGGCGCTAGCAGGGCCACGTCGTAGGTCGTGCTGTTCTCCGCCCAGATAGCCCAGTCGCTGCCATCGGGGGCTTCCCATATCGAGGCGTTGGCCGCCATGTCGGTCCCGATCTTGCTCCAATGGCCCGGAGCAACCTTCGGGACTCGCGGGACAGGATCCGACCGGACAGCAGCCGGCGCGATCCCCAGCAGGCAGCCAACCATCAACGCACCGGGGACCGCTGTCCGACAGACGCCGAACCACCTCCCCGGTTGTCGTGACGATGGGAACCTGGTTACGGACGCTCTGCGGGTCATCGGTCGCCTCCCCACGGGATGATTCCTTGGGCAGGCTAGCTAACTAGTGGTGCGTCGCGCTTTTGATCTGGCGGAGTGCAGCCCTTCCTC
>DASPSK010000432.1:0-7255 GCA_035623975.1 Acidimicrobiales bacterium
CGCCAGCGTCTTCGAGGGGTCCGACGCCCGCACGAGCGGCACCTGGAAGACCGCCCCGGCGCTCGCCCGCACGGTCTTCGGGTTGTAGGGGTCGACTGAGCCGGCGCACACGATCACACCGGCGGCTCCGGCGGCCGCGGCGATGCGCAGCACCGCCCCGAGGTTGCCCGGGTCGCGCACGTCGACGCAGACGAGGACCAGCCGGCTCGCACCGGCGGGCGACGGCTCCGCCAGCAAGGAGCCGACGTCGAGATCGACGGTGGCGACGATGGCACAGACCGGCTGGGGCGTGACCGTGTCGGCCACCCGCTCCATCACGCCCGCGGCGAGCTCGAAGATCCGCCCACCGGCGCCCTCCACCTCGGAGGCCAGAGCGGACACCGCCGGGCTGGAGCGGGCGCCAGCTGCGACGAACATGCTCTCGATGGAGCGCCCGGAACGCAGCGCCACCTCGATGAGCTTGGCGCCCTCGGCGACGAGGAGCCCCTCGGCCTGCCTGGCACCCGGCCGGCTGAGCAGCCGGCGCAGCCGCTGGACGCGCTGGTGCCGGATGGCGAGGCCGTCGGGGGTCAGGAAGCAGCCTCCTCGGCGCCAGCCGCTCCGTCCAGGGAGGTCGCGGCTGAGCCGTCGGAGACGAGGCGCACGAGCGTGGCGAACGCCGCCGGGTCCTGCACGGCGAGGTCGGCGAGAATACGCCGGTCGACCTCGATGCCCTCACGGTGCAGCCCGGCGATGAACCGGCTGTACGTCGTGCCGTTCATGCGGGCGGCAGCGTTGATCCGCTGGATCCACAGCTTGCGGAAGTCACCTTTGCGGGCCCGACGGTCGCGGTAGGCGTACTGCAGCGAGTGCATGACCTGCTCGTTGGCGGACCGGTAGGAGCGGGACTTGTTCCCGTAGAAACCCTGGGCGCGCTCGAGGACGGTCCGGCGGTGCTTCTTACCGTGGACCGCGCGCTTCACCCTGGCCATGTCTGGCTCCTTTCGTCAGCTTTCATCAGCGATTGTTCTCGAAACGTCTCACCGGGACGGTGGCAAGACCGACCCAGTTCTTGCCGGCGGCGGCCCGAGGGCCGTCACCGGAGCCGGGATGCCCGCCCGGCGCCTACAGACCGAGGAGGCGGCGCACCGACTTGGCGTCCGCCTTGGAGACCTCGACGTCTCGCGCCAGGCGTCGAGTACGTACAGAATTCTTGTGCTCGAGCAGGTGCTTGCGGTTCTGCTGCCGGCGTCGGAGGCGCCCGGTGCCCGTGACTTTGAACCGGGCGGCGGCGCCCCGGTCTGTCTTCCTCTTCGGCATCGTCCTACTCCTCTGTCGCTGTCGTCTCGCTTGTCGCAGCGGACCCGCCGACCGGATCCTCGACGGCAGCGGCAGCCACTGCGGGTGCCGTGCGCGTCGTGCTCGTTGTGCCCGTCGGGCTCGGGGCGCTCGGGGCGGCGGGAACACCCCGGCCGCCTCGCGACCCTGTGGAGTGTTCCCCCCTGCTCTCGTTCTGCGCCCGAGCCGCATCTGCCTGCCGGGCTCGCTTGTCGGGTGCCAGCACCATCACCATGTTCTTGCCGTCGAGACGGGCCTCCGACTCGATGCGAGCCGTCCCGTCCACCTGCTCGGCGATCCGGTCCAGGATCCTCTTGCCGAGCTCGGAGTGGAACACCTCGCGGCCACGGAACATCACCGTGATCTTGACCTTGTGCCCATCTTGCAGGAACTTCACAACTTGACGGGTCTTGGTGTCGAAGTCGCCGTTGCCGATCTTCGGCCGGTACTTCATCTCCTTGATCCCGATGTTGCTCGACTTGCGCCGGGACTCCTTCGCCCGTTGCGCTTCGTCGAATTTGAACTTCCCGTAGTCCATGATGCGGCACACGGGTGGGCTGGCGAGCGGAGCCACCTCCACGAGGTCCAGATCCTGTCGTTGGGCGATCTGTAGTGCCTCGGGCAGCGGCTTGATCCCGAGCTGGCGGCCTTCTGAGTCCACCAGTCGGACCTCGCGAGCCCGGATGCGGTCGTTGATCCGGGGCTCGTTGGTGGTTGGTGCGTTCGTGATCGGCGGTCCGTCCTCTCTCGCTCTGACCGTACGCTCGGCACGGCATGCAGAACGGGGAGGCGGCATCGCGCTAGCCGTCATCTCTGGACCCGGCGCACTCGGCGGCCCTCAACTGCACAGCTCCAGCTGCCCAGCTCGGGTCCGGTGGCCGGGTGGGAGTTCGCCTGTGGCGCAACCCCGCTTCCCCATCGGTTGTCGTCTCCTACGCTAGCAGCCGTGAGCAGCCTCTGGACACCCGATGGTGAGCACAAGGTCCCCCGCGCCGACGATGCCAGTACCTCTTCGAGCGGTCGCCCGAGCTCGAGTGCGAGCCAGCCACCAGGCACGCCGCCCTCGAAAACGGCCCCGCCGGGCCGGGGAGACGACGCAGCCGACCAGCCCACTGAGGAGGAGCTGCGCCGGATCGCTCGCGAGCTCGCCGAGACTCCGGTCGAGGACATCGTCGTCAACCACTGCTACGGCCTCTTCGAGCTGGCGGCGCTTCACCTCTCCCAGCAGCCCGTCAACCTGCCGGCCGCCAGGCTTGCCATCGACGCCATGGGTCATCTCGTGGAGGGTCTGGGCGAGCGCCTCGGCCCCAACGCCGGCGCCCTCGCCGACGGGCTCACCCAGCTCCGCCTCGCCTTCGTGCGCATTGCGGACGCAGCCTCGGCGGCCGCGGCCGCCGCTGCGAGCCAACCGGGCAGCGGTGCGGGCGATGGCGCCGGCCCCGAACCGGCGAGCCAGGACCCCGAACCGGCGAGCAAGGACCCCGAACCGGCGAGCCGAGGGGCCGAGTCGGGTGCATCGCAGGCTGACGGCGAGGCGGGCGCCGCAGGCGGGGAGGACGATCCCCCACGTAGTTGACGGCCAGGCGCTCGCCCGGGCGAACAAGCCCGATCAGCCGTCCCGTACCCTCTCGAGGTCCACGTCCCAAGTCACGTACCCCGAGATCTTGCATACGGCTCCGGGAACGCTGATTCCCAGGTCGCACAGTTGTCTCGTGACGTACTTGGAGAAGGCGGTGTGGCCGGCCAGGCGGTCGCCTCCTCCGATCGGAGCCTTGAGCAGCGCTGGCAGGTTGAGGCTGTCGGTCAGGATCGGTCCCCTCTTCGGGTCGACCTGGATGAGGTTGAGTGGCGGCCAGCCCGGGTTGAACAGGAATGGACACTCGAAGAGCACTGCCCCAGGGCCGTTGTACATGCTCGTCACATCGCTCACGCCGAGAACGAACTTCCCCCTCCTGTAGCTGAGAGCAAGCGCTTCGACGGTGCCAGGCACGTTCTTGTTGCAGTCGGTGGTGGGAAAGATATGAGCGGGTCCGCACGTGAGGCTGACCTGGAGCGAAGCGATGCGGGCTTGCTGCGTGCTGAGCGGCTCCGGATCGATCGGTGAGAACTTCGCGGTCTTACCCACTGCGTCGAGCTCGTAGAGATTGCGCCTCTCGCCCAGTGTGATGAGCGATTCCGAGCCCTGGCCGACCTCGTCGATTTCGCAGCCGTTCGAGTCCTTTAAGTAGGAGACCTTCCACTCCAGGCTCTGTCTGAACGACCCGATCACTTCGAAATAGCGAATAACGGGCTTGAGACCGGCTCCCGCGGCCATTCGGGGTGACGCCGCCGCTCTACCCAGTGGTCCTGCCACGATCATCACGATGATCATGAGCAGGAGAACCCAGACCGTGGCGGCGGATGCGCGGGTGAGCCGTCTGCGGGCGCACCGCGCACTCGAGCCTTCGTTCCTCGCCATACGGTCCTCCCCTCGGCGGCGCCTACTACCGACGCCTACCGACGCCTACGACTGGGGCGATGATGTCAAATCCAACCGGGGCGTGAGTCCCAGATGAGGGGCGCGCCAGCCCTAAAGGGAGGAGGCGGCCGCGTGCGTGACGGCGCGGGCCTCGAGCACCCCGCCGAGTCCGGGCGAGAGGGCGAAGACGACGGGTGTGCCCGGCTCGATGTTGCGGGACCCGTCGGCGATGGCGGTGCAGTGGAAGCGGTAGCGCCCGAGCTCCGCTCCGCTCGGGGAGATCTCCGCCACCGAGCCGAGCCCCCGCTCGAATTCGTACTCGACGACGCGACCGAGACGTAACGCCCCAAACGGCCCCGCCCCGCCGCCCTCGAAGGAAAACAAGGAGGCGGCCGCCCTCGGATCGGTCATCGCTTCAATGCACGATCTTCGAGAGGGCCAACTCGATGATGTCGGTCGCCCCGCGCTCCTTGAGGGCGGGGATGAGGATGTTGATGTCGGCCTTCGGGACGACGGTCTCGACCGCGTAGGCGTCGTCGCCGAAGAGCTTCGAGACCGTCGGTGACTTCATCGCCGGCAGCAGGTCGATGACGGCGTCGAGATCGGCGGCGGAGACGTTCAGCTTCACGAGCACCTTGCCCCGCGCCTCGAGGGTGCCCTCGAGGAGGACGTGCAGCTGCCCCATGGCATGCGCCTTGGCTGGATCGGCCAGGGACTCGCGGTTGGCGATGAGCTCGGTGTGGGACACCATGAGCGTGTCGATGATGCGCAAGCCGGCCGCCCGGATGGCCCGCCCGGTCTCGGTGATCTCGACGACGGCGTCGGCGATGTCGGGCACCTTCGCCTCCGTCGCCCCGTAGGAGAAACGCACCTCGGCGTCGACACCTCGCTCCCCGAAGAAGCGCTCGGTGAGGCGCGGGTACTCCGTCGCCACTTTGCACCCCTTCTTCAGGTCCGCCACCGTCTGGATGGGCGAGTCCGCCGCCACCGCCAGCACGATGCGGATAGGGGACGACGTCGCTTTCGAGTAGTGCAGCTCGCCGAGGGAGACGACGTCCGACGCCGTCTCCTCCACCCAGTCACGCCCTGTGATGCCGATGTCGAAGAGCCCCTCGGCGACGTACAGGGGGATCTCCTGTGGGCGGAGGATCCGCACCTCCTCGACGCGCGGGTCGTCGATCTTGGCCGAGTAGTCGACCTCGGACGTGCGCCGCACCGTCAGGTCGGCCTCGGCGAACAACGTGAAGGTCGCCTGTTCGAGCGAACCCTTCGGGAGGACGAGTCGGAGCATGCGGAGGGGGCCGGGCGGTCGTCAGTAGGCCATCGAGGTACGGGCCTGGGAACGCAGCCGCTGGCCCGCCTCGTGCACTTCCTTCAGCACCCTCACCATCTCGATGGCCGTCTCGACGGCTTCCTCGCCCTTGTTGCCGAGCGAGCCGCCCGAGCGCTCGAGGGCCTGCGGGAGATCCTCGGTCGTGAGCACGCCGAAGGCGATGGGAAGCTTCGTCTCGAGCTGCACCCGCTGCAGGCCGGCGGCGCACTGGCCCGCCACGAACTCGAAGTGCGCCGTCTCCCCGCGGATGATGGCGCCCAGGCAGACGATGGCGTGGAAGCTCCCGAGGTTCGCCACCGCCTGGGCCGCCAGCGGCAGCTCGAAACTGCCCGGCACCCAGGCGACGAGCCGCTTCTCCTCGGCCACGTTGCACTCCTTCAGCTTGCGGAGTGCCCCCGCCAGCAGCCGAGTCGTGACCTCGTCGTTGAAGCGGGCGCAGAGGACGGCGATACGCAGGTCGCTGCCGTCGTGGGAGCCTCGCAGGGCGCCGTCGTCCACGTCGGAGAGCAGTGGCGCCAGCCGGTGCGCCGGGGTCCGCGGCGCCCTCGAGGACGGCTTCGGCCTGGGCGGAGCGGTCAGCTCGTCCGTCGGCTTAGGCATCGGCGGCATCGGCGGCCACGACGCCGGCGGCGTCATCTGCCGCCCGCCCGTCCGTACCGCTGTCCGAAGTGGCATCGTCGCCGTCGCCCGAGCCGAGCCCGCCGAGGATGTGGCCGAGACGCTCGCGTTTTGTCAGCAGGTAGCGGAGGTTCTCCGGGTTCGGTGCCGGCTCGATCGAGACCCGCTCGACGATGTCGAGGCCGAAGCCCTCGAGGCCGCCGTACTTGGCCGGGTTGTTCGTCATGAGGCGCATCGTCGTGATGCCGAGATCGACGAGGATCTGGGCGCCGATGCCGTACTCGCGATTGTCGATCGGCAGACCGAGGTCGAGGTTGGCGTCCACGGTGTCCCGACCCTGTTCCTGCAGGGTGTACGCCCGCAGCTTGTGGGCGAGCCCGATGCCGCGCCCCTCGTGGCCTCGGAGGTAGACGATGACGCCGGCTCCCTCGGCGGCGATCTTCTCGAGGGCGACCTCGAGCTGGGGGCCGCAGTCGCAGCGCTGCGAGCCGAAGACGTCGCCCGTGAGGCACTCGCTGTGCACGCGCACGAGGACGTTCTGGCGCCCGGCGACGTCGCCGGCGACGAGGGCGAAGTGGTGCTCCCCGTCGACGAGCGACAGGTAGGCGTGCCCGGTGAACTCGCCGTGGGCCGTCGGGATGCGGGCCGAGGCGATGCGCTCGACGAGCTTCTCCCGCTGGCGCCGGTAGCGGACGAGGTCGGCGATCGTGATCATCACGAGCCCGTGCTCGGCGGCAAAGGTCGCCAGCTTCGGGCGGCGCGCCATCGACCGCTTGTCCGCCGTGACGATCTCGCAGAGGACGCCGGCCGGGTAGCGCCCGGCCAGGCGGGCGAGGTCGATGGTCGCCTCCGTGTGGCCGGCGCGCTTGAGGACACCGCCCGTGCGGTAGCGCAGCGGGAACATGTGCCCCGGCCGGGCGAAGTCGTGCGGGCGCGAGCTCGGGTCGATGAGCGCCTGGATGGTGGCCGCCCGGTCCCCGGCGGAGATGCCCGTCGTCGTGCGCGGCTTGTAGTCGACGGTGACGGTGAAGGCCGTGCGCTGCGACTCGGTGTTCTGCGGCACCATGAGCGGCAGCTCGAGCTCGTCGAGGCGCTCGGGCATGAGGGGCACGCAGATCACCCCGGACGTGTGGGCGAGGAAGAAGGCGATGTTCTCCGGGGTGGCGAACTCCGCCGCCATGACGAGGTCGCCCTCGTTCTCGCGGTCCTCGTCGTCGACGACGATGACCATCTCGCCTCGCCCGATGGCGGCAATGGCGTCTTCGACTTTGGACAGGGGCAAGAGATCCGAGCTCCTCGTGATTGCGGACACCAAGCCTACTGGGCGGTCACCGCTTCGACGTCGAGACGGACGTCGTTGCCGAATCGCTCCACCCCGACGAGCCTCCCCCGCCAGAGTTCGGCCATCGTCGGCGCCCCCGGCCCGGCGAACATCGCCACCCCGTCATCTCCCCCGAGAAACCCCCCCGTCAGATACACGACATACCGGTCCACGGCCCCGGACCGGTGGAACTCGGCTGCGACCTGCG
>DASPSK010000438.1:0-7420 GCA_035623975.1 Acidimicrobiales bacterium
GAGCTCGAGGAGGTCGTGCTCCGACCGCCGGCGGCGGGCGAGGTGTCCGTGCGGGTGCGCGCCTGTGCCATCTGCCACAGCGACATCGCCTACATGTCGGGAGCCTGGGGCGGAGATCTTCCCGCCGTCTACGGCCACGAGGCTGCCGGCGTCGTCGAGGACGTCGGTGACGGAGTCGATGCCTTGAGGAGGGGTGACCACGTCGTCGTGACGCTCGTTCGCGCGTGCGGACGGTGTGACCCGTGCCGGTGGGGGGAGCCGACCCTCTGCGAAGGCAGCTTTGCCTCCGATGCGTCTCCGCCGCTTCGGACGAGCCAGGGCGCTCCGCTCTTGCAGGCCATGCGTACGGCCGCCTTCGCCGAGCTCGTCACCGTCGATGCGTCGCAGGCGATCGTCGTCCCGGGCGAGATCCCCTTCGATCGCGCCTGCCTGCTCGCCTGCGGTGTGCTCACGGGCCTCGGGGCGGTCGTCCACACGGCTCGGGTGCGGCCCGGGTCGTCCGTCATCGTCATCGGGACCGGCGGCGTCGGCCTCAATTGCGTGCAGGGCGCCCGCTTGGCCGGTGCCAGGACGGTCATCGCCCTCGACCTCTCGGACGACAAGCTGGCCGCCGCGAGGCTCTTCGGTGCCACCGAGGTGCTCAACCCCTCCCTCATAGATGTCGGAGAGAAGGTGGCGGAGCTGACCGACGGCCGCGGGGCCGAGTATGTGCTCGTGGCGACGGGCTCGAGCGTCGCCACCACGCTCGGTTTCGGCCTGCTGCGCCGCGGAGGGACGCTCGTCCTCGTCGGGATGCCGCCGAGCGGCACGGCCGTTTCCTTCGATCCGGTGGCGATCGCCGACGGGAGCCTGCGCATCCTCGGCAGCAAGATGGGCGCTTCCCGCCCGCACCTCGACGTGCCGAGGGCGGTGCAGTCGTACCTCGACGGCGAGTTGATGCTCGACGAGCTGATCTCTCAACGCTATGGGTTGGCGGAGATCAATGAAGCCGTGTCGTCCGCCAAGCGGGGCGAGCAGCTGCGGCCTGTGATCGTCTTCCCCGGCGCCGCCGGTTGAGGAGTAGGGCAGCCCGTGGCGACGATCTCGGCCATCGAAACCTATGCGACCGAAGAGCTCGCCATCGTGCGAGTGCTCACCGACGACGGCGGCGAGGGTTTCGGGCAGGTGGCGCCGTTCAACGCCGACATCACCTCGAGCGTGCTCCACCGCCAAGTGGCGCCGCACGCCCTCGGGGCCGACGCCGACGACATCGCCGCTCTCGTGGCGGCGATTCCGGAGAAGGAGCACAAGTTCCCCGGCTCCTACCTGTGCAGAGCCCTCGCCGGGCTGGACACCGCGCTGTGGGACCTGCGCGGTCGCCGCGCCGGACAAAGCGTCTGCGAGCTGCTCGGAGGCTCTCCGCGACGCTTCCCGGTGTACGCCTCGAGCATGCGGCGCGACATCACCCCCGGCGACGAGGCCGCTCGGCTGGCGAGGCTGCGGGAGAAGGGCGGGTTCGCTGCCTTCAAGTTCCGCATCGGGCGGGAGTGCGGTCATGATGCCGACGAGTGGCCGGGCAGGACCGAGGCCATCGTGCCCGCCGTGCGCCGTGCCCTCGGCGACGACGCCGTCCTCCTCGTCGATGCCAACAGCGCCTACACGCCGGCGCGTGCCATCGACGTGGGTCACCTGCTCGAGGACCACGGCGTCTGCCACCTGGAGGAGCCGTGCCCGTACTGGGAGCTCGAGTGGACGGCGGAGGTGGCCCGCGCCCTCTCGCTCGACGTCGCCGGCGGAGAGCAGGACTGGTCCCTCAGCCAGTGGCGCCGGATCATCAGCATGCGAGCCGTCGACGTCGTGCAGCCGGATGTCTGCTACGTGGGGGGACTGACGCGAGCCGCCGCCGTGGCGGCGATGGCGCAGGACGCAGGGATGCCCTGCGTGCCCCACTCGGCCAACCTGTCGCTCGTGACCGTGTTCGCCCTCCATCTCATGGGCGCCATCGGCAACGCCGGACCGTATGTGGAGTTCTCGATCGAGCCTGACGAGTACTACCCCTTCCAGGCCGGGCTGTTCGAGCCATCCCTCGCCGTGCACGACGGCACCGTTGCGATACCCGACGGACCAGGGTGGGGAGTCGAGATCCGACCGGACTGGCTCGAGCGCGCCGACCGGCGGGTCAGCCGGTGACGGCGGGGCTGCGTCGTCTCGCTGGCGCCGGGCGCGCCGGGAGGCAAGGGTGCGCACGTGCACGAATGTGACGGGCGCGACCACCGCCTCGAGACCTACGCGGCGGCGGATCGCCGTTTGCTCGCCCAGCTGGAGGAGTTCGACCGTGCCCTCGTGGAGGCGATGGACTCGGGTGTCGACGTCTCAGCCGTCTTTGCCGCGCTCGACCCCGACCCGGCGCGCTACACCTGGGTGGACGAGGGCGGAGGGCTCCTCGGCACGCTCCTCAAGGATGCCGAGAAGCTCCTGGCGGAGGCACCGCGGCTGGCGGGTCATCGTCTCCTCCCGAGCGCCGCTCTGCCGGCGAGCAGGCCGGCGGCCCGCCCGAGCATCGGGCGGGCGCCCGACGGGACCTTCATCGTGGCCTGGCTGGAGTGGTCGGCGGGAGAGGGGGACCAGGTCGTCGCCGTCCGGACCGACGACCTCGGCCGGCCGCTCGAGCAAGCGCGCGTCGTACCCGGCGAGCCCTCCGACTGCCTGCGGCCCTCGGTGGGCTTCGACGGCGATGGCGTCGCCTTCGTCTTCTTTGGGTTGCGCCGTGGCGGCGCCGTCGGGGTCTACCGCTCGCAGCTCGCCAAAGGCGGCTGGCAAGCTCCCGAGCTGGCGAGCTCGACCGGGCACCCGTCCTTCAATCAGGAGATCACCCGTCATGCCGACGGGAGTCTCGAGTGCTGCTGGCAGGGTTACCGCCGCGGTCGGTTCGAAATCTTCTCCAGTCGGCAAGGGGCGGCGGGGGCCTGGAGCGAGGCGGAGCTCTTGAGCGAGCAGGGCGATGGCGAGCGCAACGTCTGGGATCCGGCAGTGGCGGCCTCGAGCGAGGGCGGGGTGGCTTATGCCTGGACGAGCTACGGCGCGGGTGGTTACGAGACGGCCGTCCTTCTTCGCCGCCGGGGCGGGCCCGACGTCCGTCATCGCATCGAAGCCGCCGGCGCCTATTCGCTCCACCCGAGCCTGGCCTTCACCCCGGACGGCACGCTCTGGTGCGCCGACGACTGCATCGCCCTCGGCGCGCACGGCGGCTCTGGGCCGACTCGCCTCGTCGAGCGCGGCCGGCTCGGAGCGCCTCGCCGCCGGGGCGTCCGTCCAGACGGTCTCGCCGTGCCGGGCGACCTCGCACCCGAGGTGGCGGCGAGAGTCCGCGTGTCCCGCCTCGCCCCGGACGGGTTCGAGGACACCGGGGCGGTCGGAGGGAGCCTCCGCGTCTCACCCGCGGGTCTCCCCCGCCTCGCCGTGACCGCGGAGGGCTCGTTGGCGGTCGCCTACCGGTGCGTGCGCCAGCTTCCCCTCATGCTCTACTACTGGGAGACCGTCGCCGAGCGATGGGGTGCGCAGGGCTGGGAGGGTCGCTTCTTCTTCCAGGGCGGCGACGGTCCCTTGGAGGAGCCGGCCGTCGCCGGCGGCCAGAGCGACGTGCTCGTCGCCTGGCAGGAGGATGGCCGCCGGGCCCGCGGGCTGACCTGGACCGAAGGTTTCGGCGGCGAGGAGTGCCTGCGGCGCCGCCAGCATTACGGCGAGGTCGTCTGGCACTCCGTGCACGAAGGCGGGCGTGTACGTCTCGCTCGACTGCACCTCCAGGTCCCCGCCGGCGGTTCCGCCGGCACGCGGTCGACCGTCGTCCGTGCAGCCGAGCCCGCCTCGGCGGACGCGCGGCCGTGGGCCGCCCACGGGCGCCGGCCGGCTCACGAACGCTACGTGACCGAGGTCGGGGCCAGCTCCTACGGCCTCTACTGGGGGGATCTGCACCGTCACTCGCTCATCAGCCGTTGCACCGCGGGCGACGAGCCCGAGCTCGACGACTTCTACCGCTACTCCTTCGACGTCTGCGAGTACGACTTTTGGGCCGTGACGGATCACGCCGAGAACACCTCGCCCTACCAGTGGTGGTCGATCCAGAAACTCGCCGACGTCCTCCACGTAGAAGGCCGCTTCGTGCCCTTCTACGGATTCGAGTGGACGTCGGCGACCGGGCACCAGAACGTCATCTACGAGTCGCTCACCCGCGGCGCTCCCATCTACTCCTCGACGGCGGCAGAGACCTCGAACCCCCGCCAACTGTGGGATCACCTCAAGCAGACGGGGCTCGCCTCGCTCACGATCCCTCACCACCCCGGCTCGGCGATGGTGGCTTTCGACTGGTCGTACCGGGACGAGGCGATGCTACGTCTCGTCGAGATCTTCCAGTCCTGCCGAGGCAACTACGAGGCCGACGGCTGTTTTCGCCAGTACTCCGACGGGACGCTCGCCGGAACCTTCGCGACCGACGGGCTGCGCGCCGGTAACCGTTTCGGGCTGATCGCCTCGTCCGACCATGGCAACGGCGCCAGCTACGTGGGTGCCTACGCCGAGGAGCTCTCCCGCTCGAGCGTCTTCGCCGCCCTGCATGCCCGAAGGACGATCGCCGCCACGACCCGTGACCTCGTCGTCGATTTCCGCCTGAACGACCGCTTCATGGGAGGAGCAGCAGCTGCCTGCGACACGGCGTCGATCGCCGCCTACGCCCGCGGCTACCGCGACATCGCCCGCATCGACCTCGTTCGCAACGCCGCCGTGGCGCGTAGCTGGGCCACCCCCCTCGAGCTCCCACCGGGGTGGATCGCCGTCCCCCTCCGGGTCGAGTGGGTCATCGGCTCGCAGTTGCGGAGCGACTGGAGCGGCCGGCTCGTCGTGACGGGCGGGGAGATCCTCGAGACGGAGTACTGGTCGCCGGAGGTGGTCCACGTCGAGCGCGACCGGGTCTCATGGGTGGCGAGCACGCGGAACTTCCATTCCCAGTACGGGGCGCAGCGCGGCGGCGTGGAGCTCACCGTGGTCGGACCGCCGGAAGCCGAGCTCGAGGTCACGACGGCGACGCTTTCCGGGCGGGCCCGCCTCGGAGATCTGGGGACGGCTGGGCGAGTCGAGCTCGGGGCCGGCGACGCCGGCGTGCTCGGTCTGCAGCCGGGCACCGGCGGGCTCACGAGCCTCGGCACGAACGAGATGCGGGTCAGCTTCGAGGAGCCCGTCCTCGCGCCGAGCTGGTACTACCTTCGGGTGACGCTCATCGACGGCGAGATGGCCTGGTCCTCGCCCGTGTGGGTGGCGCCACCGGCCGGTCTCGCATGACGCCGGCCTGAGCTCCGGCGCGGCGTTCGACCGCAGGATCCCGGCCGCTGTCGGCAGCGTCGCTCAGAGCCATCCGACGCGAGTCGTCGTCACCGTCGTCGGCGGCGGTCCGGCCGGGGGGAGGGCGAGCTCACCGGAGTGAACTCGCGCGAGCAGCCGACGGAGGACGTCGAGGATCTCGGGGACGGCGGCCCGGAGCTCGGCGGCTTCCTGTTGGGCCGCCCTCTCGAGGCCGGCGTCGACGAGGATGCCATCGACGTCGAGGAGGCGGCGCCCCACCCAGGCGATCGGATCGGCCGACAGCTCCCGGTCGAAGACCCGCGCCTGCGGCTCCCAACCGGCAAAGCGCGGGTGGTGGTGGGTGCGGTCGAAGCTCCCCGGCGCTCCGGCGACCGACTCGAGCAGGTCGACACGCCAGATCGGCCGACCGAGCCGGAGCGGTTGGGCCGAGTAGACGGAGCCGAGCAGCTCTTCAGCCTCGAGTGAGCGCAATTCGAGCCGGACCCCGCGCTCAGCACCCCGCTGGTCTTCTGGGGCGGCGGCGTCGAGGAAGTAGAGGTCACTCACGGCGACCGCCATGGACTCAAAGCCGAAGCAATAGAGCACGTGTCAGCCTCCTTCCTGTCCAGCTGGTCGAAGCCGGCGCCATCGGGGCCGCCCCATTCTTGCCCCCGCGCCATCGTCGGGCCACGAATCCGCCGGCGTGCCCCGGGCGCTCGTCACTTGTGCATGCCCAGCTCGATCGCCTTCACGAGGAGCAGGAGTACCGCCACGACGAGGTAGCCCCGCAGCAGGTACATGCCCGTCAGCCGTCCCCGGGACCATTTTGGCCGCTCGAGCAGGCTCAACGGCGGCATCCGCCAGGTGTCGCGTCGTTGCCGGGAGACAGCGGGCTGCGGCTGGGGCGGGCGGTTGCGCCTTCCCCGCAGGGCGAGCACGCCCGCCACCGCGTAGCCGAGGAGGAGCAGCCCGGCGAGCACGACGGTGAGCACCTTGACGTTCATGTTCGAGAAGAGGGTTGTCGCCATGAGGACGAGGGAGAGGGCCAGGAGCACTGACACGATGAACGTGGCCAGGACATTCAGCCAGGGCTTGTTGACCCACGGTCCAAGCACGTCACTGTCGTTGCAGAGCAGGAGGAGGAAGACCGTGGCGCTCGGGAGGAGGACGCCGGCGAGGGCCTGCACGCCCGTCGTGATCAGCCCGAGGGGGGCACCGGGAATGAGGATCAACCCGGCGGCGAGGAGCACCATGGCGGAGAACGTGCCGTAGAAGAGCTTGGCGTCGCGCCATCCCCGATGGAGCGAGTGCTTGGCGCCGAACACGTCCCCGAAGGCATACGACGTCGACAGCGTCACGGCGGCGGCGCCGATGATGGAGGAGTTGAGGAGGATGACGGAGAAGATCGCCCCGCTCGCGTGCCCGACGTAGCGGGCCAAGCCGTGGGCGACACCGGCGGCGTCGGTGAAGTTCCCGAACGCCTTCGTGCCCACAAAGGCGGCCGCGGGCACGGCCACGAGGATGGACGCCGCGAAGACCACGACCACCGAGCCGATGAAGGTGTCCGCCCGCTCGTAGTTGATCCAGCGCGGGGTGATCCGTTTGTCGATGATGTTGGACTGCTGGAAGAACAGCTGCCAGGGCGCCACGGTCGTCCCCACGATGGCGATGATGAGCAGCACCGAGGTGGAGGTGAACCCGCCCTGCACGCCGGGAACGAACAGGCCGTGGAGGAACGGCCTCAGATGGGGATGGCTGAAGATGGCGAGCGGGATGACGAGGAAGTTGGCCACCACGAAGATGTACATGAAGCGCTCCCAGCGGCGGAAGCTGCCGGAGACTGTCATGAGGATCAGACCGACGGCGGCGAGCGGCACGGCGAGGTACTGGCTCACGCCGAAGTAACCGAGCGCCAAGCTGACGCCGATGAACTCGGTGGCGATGGTGAGGAAGTTCAAGATGAACAGGTCGCCGACCGAGAACGCCCCCCAGAATTTGCCGAACCGCTCAATGATGAGCCGGGCGTGGCCGACGCCGGTGACCGCGCCCAGCCGAACGACCATCTCCTGGTTCACGATGAGGACCGGAATGAGGAGGGGAAGGGTCCACA
>DASPSK010000447.1:0-5162 GCA_035623975.1 Acidimicrobiales bacterium
CTGCGGCCTCAGGGACGGGATCCGCGGCCGCGCCGGGTGACCGGTGCTGTGGGCCATGCTGCCACGATAGCCTGCACCGCGGACTGACTCCGTTGGCTGGCGCCCCGCTCGAACCGTCACGCCTCCGCCGACGGCGGTAACGACATGGTTGCTGTGCGAAGGCGCTCGGCGATACTCGACATCACCTGCAGCGCGAACATCGGTGTCTCCTGGACCAGGAAGAGGAACCTGTGCCGATCGATGACCGCAAGCTTGGTGTCGGTCACCGCGACAACCGTGGCGCTTCGAGGGGAGGAATCGACGATTGCCATTTCGCCGAACGTGTCGTCTGGGCCGAGCCTGCGAACCGCCCCACTGGGCAGTCGCACCTCGACCTCTCCCTCCACGATGCCGAACATCTCGCTTCCGCGCGCGCCTTCCTCGAAGATCACGGTGCCGGCCGGCACGTCCTTGAAGGACTTGGCGTTGTAAAACACGCCTGGAACCTTCATCGGGGCCCCTCCGTTGCGGGTCGCTGTCAAGTGGTGGAGTGCAGTTCATGCTATATCGCTGACCTGTCCCATCGACAGGTGGGTGACCTCGTGCCGCGGTGGCGGGGTCAGCGCTTCTCCCGGTGGCCCTCATGCCGAGACCCGGCCACTTCTACGAGACCGCTGGCCTCGAGCGCAGGCGCTCGCCGAGCAGGCGTGCCCTCCGGGCCGAGACGACGTTTCCCTTTCGTTCGAAGAGCCTGGCGGCTCTGTCGGCCAGAGCAGCGGCGTCCTCGGGGATTCCGGCCAGCTCCCGGATCTCGGCGAAGTCCAGCAGCCCGTTACCTTGCAAGTCGAGCTGGTCCGAGGTCTCGACGAGCGCCATCGCCGCCGATACCAGCGACTCGGCCTCGTCGGCTGCGCCTTGCCGGGCCTTCAGCTTCCCGCGTACGCAGCGCCAGTGGAACTGGGAGGCGACGTCGTCCGGGGAAGCAAGATGCTCGCATTCCCCGGCGAACGCGGCCGACTCTTCGTAGCGGCCCTGCCGGTACAAGACGTCGGCGAGCAGGCCCGCCGTGGTCGAGATGTAGTTGCGCTCGCCCATCTCCTCCAGACGCCGGTAGTCCGCGCGCAGCTCCGACTCGGCGGCGGCCGGATCCCCGGCGAGCAGCTCGATGACTGACGAGTCGAGCGAGGTGAGGGCGGCCAGGAGGTGGTAGCCGAACTCCTCCAGCGAGGCTCGGCTTCGGCGGTAGAGCAGGCGCGCACGGTCGAAGTCACCCCGCATCGCCTCGAGATGGACAATATAGAGTTCGGTGAGCGCTCTGGCCTTGCGGTCGTCCTCCGCCCGGGCCAGCACCTCCTCGCAGGTGGCGATGGCCTCGGGGACGGGCATCGGACCGTAGAGGGCGGAGATCGCGAGCTGGCTGAGGAAGCGGCGGGCGGTCACCTCATCGTCCGCGGCGGTCGCATGCCGGATCGTCCGCTCCGCGGCGGCGGCCGCGTCGGCGTAGCGGCCTGCCGTCCCGTGCACCTGGGCGAGCAGGCGGAAGGCCCGCACCAGGGCGCGGTCATCGCCCAGCGCCTCGAGATCGGCGATCTCCCATTCCACGAGCTCAACCACGCTCTCGTGCTGACTCACGCTCTGCTGCACGGCGTGGGCGTCAGTGGTGTAGCGCAGCTGGAGGAGGGCGAGCGCCGCTGCGCGGGCGGTCCCGGCGTCGTCGGTAGAAAGCGCCCGGTCCACGGCCTCGGCCAGCATGGACTCGGCCCGCTCGAGCTCGCCGAGGTCGACCGCCGCCTCGCCGGCATCGAGGAGGAGCAGGGCGCGCGCGGGGTCGTTCTCGGCAAGCAACGCGGCGGCCCGCTGCAGCAGACCCGCCGCCGCTGGCAGGTCGCCGCGGACCAGAGCGCGGTGGCCCGCCGATCTCAGATATCGCGACGCCTCGTCGCCGAGCTGCCGCCCGTGGTCATCGACCGGCCCGAGCTCACCCCGGTAGCGGAATGACTGCTCGAGGTGGTAGCCGACGAACTCTTCGTACTCGGCGAGCCGGGACCGGAACGTGTCGGTGAGCCAGGCGGCGTACCGTTCGTGCAGCCGAGCCCGGGTTCGCTTGAGCAGACGGGCGTACGCCGTGTCGCGGATCAGGATGTGGCTGAAGCGGAAGTCGTCGGCCGTACCCGGTTCTGTGCGGCGGATGAGCTGCTTGCGGCACAGCGCGGCGAGCGGAGGCCCGAGGTCGGTCCGGGCCTCGCTCTCCTCGACCAGGACCGATACCGCATCACTGGAGAACTCAAGGCCGATCACCGACGCCGACGCCACGACCATACGCTCGGCCGGCTCCAGCCGGTCGAGTCGGGCGCCGAGCAGAGACGAGACGTTGCCCGGGACGGAGACGGCCTCGGCGGCACCCGAGAGGACCCAGCGGCCCGCCTGCTCACGCAGCAGCCCGTCGTCGATCAGCATGGACAGCATCTGCTCGATAAACAGGGGGTTGCCCTCGGCGAGGCGGAGGATCCGCCGGCTGAGCGGGCCGGGCAGGCTCGCCTCGCCGAGGAGATTCCGCACCACCAGGCCGCTTTCTGTCGGGGAGAGTTCCTCGAGCTCGATCTGGGATGACGTCCGCCGTCCCGCGGCGAAGCCCGGCCGGTCCTCGCGGAACTCATGCCGGGCCCCGCAGACCAGGAGGAGAGGTACACCCAGCGAGGCATCGAGGATCTGCTCAATGAGATCGAGGAAGGTGGGCTCGGCCCACTGAATGTCGTCAAAGACGACCACGAGCGGCCTGCGGCGGACCAGTTGCTGAAGGACCGCCCGTACGGCCCAGAACAGCTCGTCCTTGCCGTACTGGCGCTCCGAGAGGCCCATGACCGACTCGATGCGGCTGGTCGCGTCGGCCATACCCTCGCCGAAGCGTGACGCGAGCTTGCCCCGTGCGTCCTCCTCGTCATCCTCCGGCACAATCCCGGCTGCCTGCCGGAACACCTCGGCCAGAGGCCAGAACGTGATCCCGTCGCCGTAGGACAGGCAGCGGCTCTGCAGCACCACGGCCTCGTCGGCGATGATCCGCACGAACTCCTCGATGAGCCGGCTCTTGCCGACCCCGGCCTCGCCGAGCAGCGTGACGAGCCGGCCTTCGGGCCCGGCGACCGAACGACGGAACTCCGCATCCAAGGCAGCGATCTCGCGGGCCCGGCCCACGACGGGCAGGTTCGCCGCCCGGGCGCTTCTCTCGGCGGCGCTGACTGAGAGCAACCGGTAGGCAGGAACGGGCTCCGGCTTGCCCTTCAGCTCCAGAGGCTCGACCGGCACGGCCTCGACGACGTCTCGGACCAGCCGGTGGGTGGACTCGCCGATCAGGACCTCGCCGACCGGGGCAGCCTGCTCAAGGCGGGCGGCCACGTTCACCGTGTCGCCGGTGGCCAGGCGCTGGAAGTCGCCGGTGTCACCGGCGACGACTTCGCCGGTGTTGACGCCGGTCCGGTTCTCCAGCGTGACCCCGAACCTGGCTCGGAGGGTGACATTGAGCTCCGCCAGTGCCTCGCGCATCGTGACCGCCGCCCGGACGGCTCGTTGCGCGTCGTCCTCGTGCATCCGGGGCAGGCCGAAGATCGCCATGATCGCATCCCCGATGTACTTCTCGATCGTGCCGCCGTGGCCTTCCAGGACGGGCTTCATCGCCGAGAAGTACAGCGCGAGCACCTCCCGCAGCGCCTCGCTGTCAAGCCGGTCGCCCAGCGCCGTGGAGTCCTTCAGGTCGCAGAAGACGACGGTGACGGTCTTGCGGACCTCCTGGGGGCGGGGCTGAGCGGCGGTGACGAGGGCTGTTCCGCAGTAGCCGCAGAGCCGAAACCGGTCCGGGTTCTCCTCGCCGCAGCTCGGGCAGGTCTGCACGGTCCAAGCCTACGTCCGCGCTCTTCCAGCGGTCATTGTCCCGTCGGCTGATCTACGCCCAGCGAGAGGGCCGACCCGGCGGTTACCGGGCCGGCGTCCCTGGCCCGGATCATCCGCGGTAGTAGGGATCCCCGAAAGCGACGAAGGTCAGCTTGACTCCGCCCCCCGTCGTGTAGCGCTGTGAGATGAGACAGGGCTGCGGATGACTGGGGCTGAACAGGACACATGGCAGCAGCAGTCCCGTTTGGTAGGTGGTGCCGGCGATGGTGGTCGTCCCGCCGGTGCCCGGGATGACCGGGAAGGGCGTCTGTGCCGCGTAGCAGACCTGCCAGAAGATGAGCGGACGCGGTGACGAGGCGACGGCGGACGGCGAGATGGTCAGGGTAGCGGTGGCCGAAGCGTTCGCGATGCCGCCGCCTGAGGAATTGAAGACGCCGAAGGTGGCCGTGTCCGATACCGCCGTGTAGTGGTTGCACGTGAGGCTGACACCGCCGAGGCTCAGCGCCGCGAAGTCACCTGACGCCGACGACGTCGTGATGGAGGTAGCCGTGGTCGCCGTGGATTGCGCTGGCGGCGAGCAGGTGGCGCCACAAAGCTGGATCAGGCCTGCGACCGTGAAGAGGCTCGAGGTCGCCGGGGGTCCCGAGGCGAAACCCGACGCGGTCGCCACCAGGTCGTACCCGGCTCCTGGCTTGTCGATCTGCAGGTTGCCGAAGTCGGCGACCCCCTTCGAGCTGTCGACCGTGGTGGCGCCGCTGAGCGTCCCATCGCCCGGGTTGGCTTGGATCGAGACCGTGACCGGTATCCCGCTGGCGGAAAAGTCCGCCGGGTTCAACGCGTCGTTGCTCGCGTCGAACAGTTGCACGGCGAGCGGGAACCCGGTCGAGTTGAACCCGGTGAGGATGTCGGAGTTCACGGCCGTCTGGGCCGGCTGCCCGGTGAAGGCGAGGCTGCACTGCCCCGTGACCGGCACGCTGAGCGGCGAGGAGCTCCAGTGGACCTCGTGGGTTTCCCACCGGCTGTCGACGCCGGACACGCCCCATACCTGTGAACCTGCCGGGACGCAGGGCGCCAGCGCCGTGACGTCGACGGTGAAGGTGCTCCCGTAAGGTTCCCTCGGCAGGTTCAGCGTGACGGATGGGGCCGGCAGTGTGGAGACCGAGGTCCCGCTCGGTCCCGAGGCGGCGGTGATCACGAAGTCGGTGGGCGCAGTGAACGTAAGGCTCACGAGGTACTCGTGCGGGTCGTTATTCGTTACCTGGAACGCATACACCTGCCCCGTCCCGGCGGCGCTCGGC
>DASPSK010000462.1:0-3622 GCA_035623975.1 Acidimicrobiales bacterium
TGCCAGCGCCGCTCGCAGCTCGACACCGAGATCAGCCGCAGCGAAGTCGGTCGCCTCCATGACCGAGTGGATGAGCGTGCCGACACGGGTTCCGGCCGGCATCTCGGCCAGCAGGAGCGGCACCGTCCGCAGCCCGCCGTCGCCGGTGCCCCTCCCGGCAGCGACAGTAGTGCCGACGACCTCCTCGTCGCCCACGGCGTACTCGTCGGGCTCGCTGCTCACGCTCTGGTCGTGGCTCGCCTGTGTGATGCTCGTGTAGGAGGCACGCCTCCATCCCCAGTCGAGCACGCGGTCGAAACGGTCCGCTTCGAGCTCCGGCGCCGCCGGTGCCGTGCCCTCCCACGCGAGGGTCCCGAGCGCTGCCACCCGCTCGACCCCGATCCCGTTCCCGAGCCCGGCCGCACAGGCGGCGACCTCGTCGTCGTTGAGCGCCCGCTGCCCGAAGGCGCTCACGACGCCGGCGTCGTCCCGGGCGAACAGCAGCCGCCCGAGGGGGGAGTGCTCGGCCTCGTAGGCGCCCGCCCACCAGGCGACGGCCTGGTGCTTGGCCCGGGTCAGGGCGACGTACAGCAGGCGGAGGTCCTCACCCCGCTGCTCGATGAGGGCGAGGTGGCGGTGACGGACGAAGGGCGCACCCTCCCGGCTGACGTCGATCGTGCGCAGGTTGCCGTTGTCGGGGTCGTGGAACACCGGCACCGTGACCTCCCGGCTGTAGCCCTCCCACATGTAGGGGCAGTACACGACGGGAAACTCCAGCCCCTTGCTGCGGTGGATCGTCAGCACCTGCACGGCCTCGGCGTCGGACTCGAGCCGCCGGCTGCGGTCCTCGTCGCCGGCGTCCTGCTCCGCTTCGGAGATGCGCCTCCGCAGCCAGACGGTGAGCGCCGTCGAGCCGAGGCCGTCGGACATCGCCGCCGAGTGCAGGAGCTGGCCGACGTGGCGGAGATCGGTCAGGTACCGCTCGCCGGTCGGGCGGGCGAGCACCCGGGCGGGCACCTGCCGGGTGACGGTGAGGTTCTCCAGGAGGGCGGCGACGCCGCGCCGGCGCAGGATCGCGGCCCAGCCGTGCAGCGACCAGTGGAGGTCCTCCCACTCCTCGTCGGTCGCCGTGGCCACCCGTGTGGGGTCCCAGCCGACGAAGGCGGTGAGGGCGACGGAGGCGGCCCGGTCGCGTGCCGTCGGTCGTTCGAGCGCTTCGAGCAGGCGCAGCCACTCCGCAGCCGGTTCCGTGGCGAAGACACTGCCCGCGCCGGCGATCACGGCCGGGACGGCGACCTCGTGCAAGGCGTCGCGCACCATCGCCGCGTGGCGGTTGGTCCGCACGAGCACGGCGACATGGCCCGGCCGGACGGGCTGGCGGGCGGCTTCGGAGCCGTCCTGCCGGCGCTCGACCACCTCGGCGCCCGACGACAGCAGCCGCACGACGTCGGCGGCGAGATCTCGGGCGATGAGCGTCCGGGCGGGGTTGAGGGAGGCGTAGCCCTTGTTCGTCCTTGGTACGAGGTCGTCTTCGCGGTGGAGGATGCGCAGGCGCAGCGCCGCACAACTCGGCGCACCGATCAGCCGGGGCTCGTTGTTGGCGGGCGCAGGGCTGACGGTGCGGTAGGCGATGCCCTCGTGCCCGAGCTGGCTGCCGGCGAAGAGGGCGTCGTAGGCCTCGATGAGAGCGCGGTCGCTCCGCCAGTTCACCGCCAGGGTGGCCTCGGAGGCCGCCTCCTCGGCGGCCTCGAGGTAGGCGAAGACGTCGGCGCCGCGGAAGGCATAGATCGCCTGCTTCGGATCCCCGATGAGCACGAGCGTCGATCCCGCCGAGCCGAAGGCCCTCCGCATGATCTCCCACTGCACCGGGTCGGTGTCCTGGAACTCGTCGACGAGGACGACCTCGAAGTGCGCCTGCAGCCGTGCGCAGGCCGCCGGCCCCCGCCCGGGGTCGGCCAGGGTGTCGCGGAGCCGGATGAGGACGTCGTCGTAGGTGAGGACCTGCGCCAGCCGCTTGCGCCGGTCGATCTCGGCAGCGACGGCGTCGGCCAGGCGCCGGCGGATGGCCTTGGCATCCCGGACCTGGCTACGCGGGGGCACGAGGGCCGCCGTCGGGTGCCGGAGCACCTCCTCGCCGATGTCGAGCGCCTCGCCGCGGGCGAACATGAGATCGTCGGGACGCGCCCAGAAGCGGCGGATGTACAAGTCGTCGACGACTTCCTCGAGGAGGTCGTGGGCGTCCTCGATGAGGGTGACGTCCCGTTCCACGTCGCCCGCCGTCCCGAGCCCGGAGAGGACTTGCATGCAGAAACCGTGGGTGGTTTCTATGGTGGCGGCGTCGAAGTCGGCGATCGCCTTCGCAAGCCGCTCGTGGCGGAGCGCCACCTCCTCGGGGGTCCCGGCGGCGAGGAGGCGGCCCAAGTCGTCATGGCCGTCGGGGCTGAGGCCGGCCTGTGCCGCCGTCAGCGTCTCGGCCGCGTCGACGAGGCGTTCCCGGACCCGTTCCCGCAGCTCGCCCGTCGCCATGCGGGTGAAGGTGACGATCAGCAGCCGGTCGAGCGGCAGGCCGTCGGCCACGTAGCGGGCGGCGAGGGCGGCGATCGTGAAGGTCTTGCCCGTGCCGGCGCTCGCCTCGAGCAGCGTCATTCCCGTCGGCAGCGGCCCGCAGACGTCGAAGGCCCCGGGCGCCCGGGTGGCGGCCCTCACCGGTCGACCAGCTCTTCGCGATCGAGCAGGCCGTCCCAGAGCCGGCAGGCATAGCGAGCGAAGCGGGTCTTCTGCGAGGGATCCCAGTCGTCGCCCTCTTCGTCCCCGCGGGGGGCTCCGCTCCCTCCCAGCACCCACTCGAAACCCACCACCCCTCCCAGCACCAACCGGTGCTCCCGCTCCTGGTCCTCCCGCGGGTGGTTGAACTCCGAGGTCCAGACCCTGCTGGCCGCCTTGTCGGGGTCCTTCCCCTCATGGACGGCGGCTGCCCAGGCGGCTGAGGTCTTGCTGTAGAGCGGGAGGGGCTCACACATCCCCCGCCGGTAGAGGTCGACGAGCGTTCGCAGGTAAGCCATCGCCACGCCCTGGCGGGTGGCCGCATCACCTTCCAGTGCCTGGATCGTCGCCGTCGTCACCTTGGCGCCGCCGACGCCTTCGCGGGCGCGCCCGATCGTGACCGCCCCGAAAGTTCGCTCCGGCCAGGCGGCGCTCAGCGCGAGCAGCCGGACCCAGGCGATGAGCCGATGGGCGGGCGACAGACTCGAGTAGGTGACGGTGTGGAGGACGTCGCCTCGGAGATGGGCGACGGTGCCGATCAGCGAGGTCTCGTCCGGGAACCGGACGTTGACATCGAGCGACGAAGGCTCCACGTCGCTCCGCCCGACGGCCACCAGCTGCTCGAGCGTCGGGGTGATCTTGCTCAGCACCGGCGTGGCGAGCTCGCCGGGGGGCAAGAGGCCGCGCGCCCGCTCGGCGGCGATGCAGTCGTCGAGGTCGGCGCCGGCCAGGCGGGCCGCCAGCATCCGCTCGGCGACGCCCCAGCGCTCGAGGGCGTCGAGGTCGACAGGGAGGGCGTCGTCGACCTCGTGGGATCGGTCGGCGAGCGAGACGCCGAGCCGGGTGCGGAGGAAGGCGCGCACCGGGTGTCGCACGAAGG
>DASPSK010000472.1:0-9253 GCA_035623975.1 Acidimicrobiales bacterium
ACGCCTTCTCCCGCAGCGCCGACCGCCGCTACCTGGCCTTGGCATTCGCACTGATCGCCTTGTTCATGGTGGCCGAAGTCGTCGCCGCCGTCCTCGCCAGCTCACTCGCCCTTCTCGCCGATGCCGGCCACATGCTGACCGACGCCGCCGCCATCGCCATGGCGTTCTCGGCCAGTCGGCTCGCCGAACGCCCGACCAGCGACGTCTGGACGTTCGGCTTCAAGCGGGCCGAGATCGTCTCCGCCGCCCTCAACGGCATAGCCCTGCTGCTCACGGCTGCCCTCATCGGGTTCGAGGCCGTCGAGCGACTCCTGCACCCCCACCCGGTCAAGGGGGCGGTGCTCGTCGCCGTCGCCACCGCCGGCATCGTCGTGAACCTGGCGGCCACGTTCGTGCTGGCGAAGGCGAACCGATCAAGCCTCAACATCGCCGGCGCCTTCGCCCACCTGATGACCGATCTCTGGGCGTTCCTCGGCACGGCGGCGGCCGGGACCGTGATCCTGCTGTCCGGCTTCGAGCGGGCCGACGCCATCGCCGCCCTCGGCATCGTGGTGCTCATGCTCGTGGCGGCCCGGCGATTGCTGCGAGACTCCGGCAGGGTGCTGCTGGAGGCCGCACCCCCGGCCGTCGACCTCACCGACGTGCGCAGTCACCTCATGCAGGCGCCCCATGTCCGCGACATCCACGATCTGCACGCTTGGGTCGTGACCTCCGACCTGCCGGCGCTGTCGGCCCATGTCGTCGTGGGTGAGGAGTGCTTCGCCGACGGCCACGCTCCGCAGATCCTCGACGAGCTGCAAGCGTGCCTTCTCGGCCACTTCGATGTCGAGCACTCGACGTTTCAACTCGAACCGCCCGGACATGCCAGCCACGAGAGCAGCGCTCACTGACCCCCGAGCGGTCAGCGGCGGCGGAGGCGGTCGAGCTGGCGACGGTCGCGCTTGGTCGGGCGGCCACTCGAAGGGTCCCGCACCGACGGAGGGGTGACGTGCTCCCGCAAGGGCGCCGGCAGGCTGTGATCCACGAAACACTCGGCCGCCGCAGCCGCACCCACCCGCTTGTCGATCACCTGTCGGACCTCGAGCACCCGTTCGCGACCACCTGTGAGCGCCGTGACGCGGTCGCCCACGCGGACGGGCGTGGCCGGCTTGGCAGCAGACCGGTTCACACGTACGTGGCCGCCGCGGCAGGCCTCCGTGGCCTCCGAGCGTGTCTTGTAGAGGCGGATCGACCAGATCCAGCGGTCGACGCGGGTCACGTCCACCTCGCCTCCGGATCTAGAGATCCCAGCCGGAAGCGTGCTTCGGTTGGTAGAGGCCGAGGGTGCCGGCGCCCGGGACGCGCAACCTCGTGACGAGGCCGAAACCCTGATCTTCGATGGGGCCTGTGAACTCGACACCCTTGGCGCGCAGTTCCGCCACGGTGGCTTCCACGTCGTCGCACATGAGATACAGCTCATGAGCGCCGCTGTCCGGGCCGCCCGCACCGGAGGGATGGATGCCGAGCTCCGCAGGCGGCAGCTTGAAGATGAGCCAGCCATGGCCCACGTCCACGCTCGGGAACCCGAGGACATCTCGGAAGAACGCTCGAGACTCTTCGGCGTCTTCGGCGAAGACGATGGCGTGCGTGCTCGTGATCATGCGGTCATCGTATGATCGCTCGCGATCGCGTGTTCGCAGCCATCTGGCGCTCGGCGGTCGCCAGCACCCGCACGACCTCCCGGCCGAAGTGGACATCGCAGGCGTGCGCAACGGCGCCGGCGCGCGCGTTGGCGACGAGCTCGCTCGCCGCTACGGCGAGAGCCGCCGTTGCCGGTGCCCCGTGCTTTGGAGCCTCCGAGCGGCCGAACTCGCCCCAGATGGAGAAGTCCGATCCCGCCGCCGCCTCCGATGCCCCCTGCGTGACGGTCACGGTGCTCGATGCGCCACCTTCGTGGTGGAGCACGAGATGGGCGACGTCACCGCGGCCCGGCTCGCCGGCGACGGCGACGACGGGACCGAGGGCGGCCCACAGCAGGGAGACGGCGTGCGGGCCAAGATCCCAGAGGGCGCCTTTGAGGCGACGCCATGGCGTGTTGAAGGGGCTGCCCTCCGTCAGGGACGTTCCCAGCCAAATGCCGCTCCCCCCCATCCAGCCCCCGCGGGATGTGACCTCGGCCAACCACGCTCTCACGTCGGCCTGGAACCGGGCCGTGAAGAAGACAACCGATGCCACACCGGAGTCCTCGACGGCCCGCACGAGGGCGTCGGCGGCGTCGAGGGAAGTGGCGATGGGCTTTTCCAGGAGGAGGTGCTTGCCGGAGCGAGCCGCCCGAAGCGCCATCGAGGCCTGCACGTCGGGCGGGACCGAGAAGGCCAGCGCATCGACCGAGGCGATCAGTTCGTCGAGATCGGCGCAGGCGGCCGCACCGTGCTCGCTCGCCAGCCTCGAGGCCGCCTGCGGGTCACGGCCCCAGACAGCCACGAGCTCGACTCCGGCCGTCGCCGCGAGGACCGGGGCGTGGGTGATCCTCGCCCAGTAGCCCGTGCCCACGAGGCCGAAGCGCACCACCGGGAGGGCGCCCGCGGCCGCCTCAGGCATCGCGGGCGACCTCAGGGGCGGTGAGCACGGGCGACCGGGTCAGGTTGTAGACACCGACGGTCATGACGACAAGCCCGAGCGCCTCGACGACGGGAGCGAAGCCGCCCGAGTGCACCCGCTCGCCGAACAGCCCGATCCCGATGGCCAGGGCCACGAGCGGCTGGGCCACCGTCAGCGTGGGAAGCGAGAGGCGGAGGACGCCGGCGTTGAACGCCTGTTGCGTGAACGACAGCGCCACGACGGCGGCCACGACGAGCACATAGGGCGGCCACGTGACGAGGACGTGGAGGACACCTTTGTCGAGGAGGTGCCCGGTACGCTCGGTGACGGCGGCGACGTATCCGAATGCCGTGCCGGAGCCGGCGGCGTACAACAGGGCGGCTCGTTTCGGTGAACCGGCACGTGCCAGCAGGGCGAACACCCCGCAGGCGACGACAATGGCGGCACTCAGCGCCAGCCAGCCGCCCGCCGAGGCCTGCGGATGGCCGAGGGCGGGGCGGGCGACTTCCTGGAAGAGAGAGAGCCCGGCGACGGTCACGATCGCAGCCCCCACCTCGGACGACGACACGTGACGGTGCTCGAGACGCGCCGCTACGGGCAGGGCGAACACGAGGCTGAGGACGAGGAGCGGCTCCACGAGAGCAAGAGACCCGCGTCGCAGCGCCAGGAACTGGAAGAAGTAGCCCACGCCATCGAGCACGCTGCCGAGCAGCCACACCGGGCGCCGCACGAGGCGGCCGAGCAGGCCTCCCCCGACGGAGGGCGGCTCCTTGATCGCCTCGTGGTGCTGCAGCACGGCGGCGCAGCCGTAGGAGGCGGCGCTCGCGAGCGAGAGGAGGACGATCGAGACCAGACCCGGCGGCAGGTGGTGATGATGAACGACACCGAGTTCCACGAGCACCGCCGCCAGCCTCCCCCATGGAGCGGCCGAGCGAGAAATTCGGCCCCGCCCGTGCCCACAGGGGCATCGCCTCTAGCCGGCCACGAGCTCGCTCGCCGCCTGGGAGAAGGCGGCCAGCAAAGCGTCGACGTGGTCGTCGGTCGTCGCCGGGCTCACGAGGGCCATGTTGTGGAACGGGGTCAGCAGCACGTCCCGGTTGGCGAGATAGAGGTGCAGGTACTCGTCGAGATCGGCATCAGCGGCCGCGGCCGACTCGGCTCCGGTTCTCGGGGCCGGCGCGCAGAACCGGTGCTCGGCCCGGGCGCCGAGCCGGCTGATCGTCCACGGCAACGAGGTCGCCGTGAGGATCGCCCGGACGCCCTCCTCGTAGCGCTTCGCCAAGGCGATCATGCGACCGAAGGCGGCGTCTGTGAGCACGTCCTCGAGCGTGGCTCGCATGGCAGCCGTCGACAGGATGTTTCCGGCCAGGGTGCCCCCGACACCCCCGACGTCGATGAGGTCGGTGTCGGGGGTGGCCAGGAGGCGGCGGGCGACGTCGCCTGACAGGCCGTAGGCCCCCGCCGGGATGCCACCGGCTATGGCCTTGCCCACGGTGACGACGTCGGGCTCGAGCCCCCAGGCTTGCGTGCAACCGCCCGGCCCGGCGGAAAGGGTGTGGGTCTCGTCGATGATCAGCAGGCTGCCCGCCTGGCGTGTCAGCCGGCGGAGGCCGTCATGGAAGCCCCCCTCCGGTAGCACGATGCCGATGTTCGTCAGCGCCGGTTCGGTGAGCAGGGCGGCCACGTCGCCCGAAGCGAGCTCCCGCTCGACCGCCTCGAGGTCGTTGAACTCGACCACCCGTGTCGTCAACGCCGGGTCGACGGGCGGGCCGACGTTGCCGGCCGAGGGCCGCACGCGACCGTGCTCGAGCGTGGCGATCGTCTCGTCGACGCTCCCGTGGTAGCAGTGGTTGAAGACGAGGAGCTTGGAACGACCGGTGACGTGACGGGCGATGCGGATCGCCCAGCGGTTGGCATCGGTCGCCGACAACGTGAAACTCCACACCGGCACACCGAAACGTGACGCCAGCAGCGCCCCGACGGCGGCGCCGTCCTCAGACGGGAGCATCGCCGTCAGGCCGCCGTGCTCCTCGACTCGCCGGCGGACGGCGGCGACCGTCGCCGGCGGCGAGTGGCCGGCCATGGCGCCGGTGTCACCCAGGCAGAAGTCGGCGTACTCGTGACCGTCGATGTCGGTGACGGTGGCGCCCTTGGCGCCCGCCAGCATGAGGGGGAAGCCACCGTGCCACTTTGCCATCCAGGTCATGGGCACGCCCGAGAGGAGGTTCGCGTTGCCTTTGCTCGCCGCGAGCGAACGCGGGTGCAGCCGGCGGTAGGCGCCCCTCTCCCGCTCGAGCAGGTCGGCGAGGCGTGAGCGGTCGATCACGGCGACCATCTTGCCGCCGGCGGCTCACAAGCGCTAAGGGAGGTCTGTCACTTCGGTTTGACCGCCTCGACGGCATCGGCCACCGAGGCCCACAGGCTGTCCGGGCCGAGGAAGCCCAGCAGGCCGCTGTGCTTTAGGTCGCGGTGGACGATGTGCGAGGACCGCGCGATCACGGTCCTCACACCGCTCCCCTTCAGGTCGTTCACGAGGGCGCCGAAGGCTTGCGCCGCGGTGTAATCGATGTCGGACATGCCCTCGGTGTCGAGCACGAGAGCGGTGATCGGCCGGCCCGCCTCCTTGATGGCGGCCGGGATGTTGAAGCGCATGTAGTCGGCGTTGCCGTACCAGAGGGGTCCGTAGGGAAGATAGACGAGCACGCCCGGCACCTGTTCGGTCGGGCGGCCGATGTCGTCCGGGATCCAGTGATCGGTACCGGGCTCGCGGCCGAGGATGGCGTGGGAGGGCCGGGCAGCCCGCCGTGTGCGATCCGCCAGGGACAGCGCCATGGCCGTCACGACTCCCTGCTCGATGCCGACGAGCGCCACCACCAGACCGGTGAAGAGGGCCAGGCCGAACTCGGAGTGGGAGAAAGCCAGGACCTGCCTCAGCGTCTTCAGGCGGATCAGTCGGGTGGCGACGAAGACGAGGATGGCCCCGAGGGTCGCTTTCGGCAGATCCTTCAGCAGCCCCGTTGCCAAGAGGACCACGCCGAGGACGACGAGGGCGGCCACGAGGCTGGTCACCTGCGAGCGGCCCCCGGCGGTGTCCACCACGGCCGAGCGGGGCGGACTCGCGTTGACGGGGAACGCTCCGCTCACGCCGGCCACCACGTTGCCGGCGCCGATTCCGATGAGATCCACCTCGAAGTCCCATCTGGTGCCCACGGCGGCACGACCGGCGCCGCGGACGGTTGCCGCCGTCTGCGCCACGACGATGAAGGCGATCGTGAGAGCCGGCACGAGCAGGTGGCGCGCCTGCTCGAAGGTGGCCGAGGGAACAGCAAAGCTCGGCAACCCCCGGTGGATGGAACCGACGACCTGTACACCGTGGGAGACGAGCCCGGCGCCGGCGACGAGGAGGATGGAGGCGATGAGGCCGATGAGGGCGCCGGGGATGCGGCGGTCGATGCGCTCGAGCACGACAATCACGGCGAACACCCCGACAGCGATGCCGACCGCCCAGCCGTTGGTGTGTCCGATCTGGTGGATGACCTTGGCGAGGCGACCGATCGTGGTCGTGCCGCCGCCGGCGAGGCCGAGGATCGCGGGCAGCTCGCGCACGAAGATCTCGACGGCGATGCCGGCGAGCACGCCGGTGATCACCGGCGTCGAGAAGAGCTCGGATATCCAGCCGAGACGGCCGAACCCGACGATGAGCACGACGACCCCGACCATGAGCGCCAGGAAGGAGACGAGGTGGGTGTACTGGGAGCTTCCCACAACGGCGACGGTGGCCACGCCGGCAGCGATGATCGGAGCGATGGTGGAGTCCGCCCCGACGGACACCTGCCGGCTGCGACCGACGAGGGCGAAGACGACCGACCCGGCGACGAAGGCGTAGAGGCCGGCCTGCGTCGGCATGCCCGCCAGCCGGGCAGTAGCCATCTGCTCGGGCACGGCAATGGCGACGAGCGTCAGGCCTGCGAGCACGTCAGGCCCCAGCCACGAGACCTGATAGCCGCGCAAGGTGGGCAGGATCGGCCACGACTTCACGGCGGCATCCTTAGCACCCCGGGAGGGCACTGCGCTCTGCCCAGGCGCCGGCGGCTCCCCCGCCGCGTCGACGGCGGCCGGTACATTCGTCGGCGGTGAGCAACGGGTCGTCGTCCGCCGACGACGGGACGACACAAGCCCCCTGCTGCGACGCCGAGCCGGGCGAGAACCCGCCGGCAAAGACGGCCCTCCGGAGCAGCTTATGGCTCGGCCTCATCGCCGCTGGGCTGTTCCTCCTCCTCGCCTGCCTGGCCTACTGGCCCGTTGCCCCCTTGGACGCCGGCCACATCGTCGGCTGCCCATGCTCCGACCAAGCCCAGGAAGTCTGGTACGTCAACTGGACGGCCTTCGCCGTGCTGCACGGTCACAACCCCTTCTTCACCGGCTACCTGGCGGTCCCCGGCGGCGCCAACCTCGGCCTCGACACCGCCATGCCCCTCCTCGGCTTCCTCGGGCTGCCCGTGACGGCCACGGCCGGCGCCGTCGCCGCCTACAACGTCCTGCTCCGCGTCGCCTTGGCGGTCTCGGGTTTCTCGATGTACCTCCTCCTGCGGCGCTACACGACCTGGTGGCCGGCGGCGCTCCTCGGAGGGCTCCTGTACGGCTTCTCCGCCTACATGATCGGGCAGGGCCGTGGCCATCTCTTCCTCACCTTCGTGCCCCTCCCGCCGCTCATGATCGGTCTTGTGGACGACTGGCTCGTGCGACGCCGCCGCCCGCCGGCCCTCTCCGGCGCCTTCGTCGGTGCCACCGCCGGTCTGCAGTACCTCATCTCCCCCGAGGTCCTCGCCATGACGCTCATCAGCATCGGCGTGGGGCTGCTGGCCGTGTGCCTGCGCTACAGGGCCAGAGTGAAGGAGCGCCTCTCGACGTTTCTCGCGGGCTTGGTTGTGGCGGCGGGCGTTTTCGCCTTGCTCGCGGGATATCCGATCTGGATGCTGCTGGCGGGACCTCGCAACGTGAAGGGCCCGGCGCACAGCGTCTATCTCCTCTCCGTCTACCGAAACACCGTGCTCGGCGTGATCCTGCCGACGGCCAATGAGGTGATCAACCCGACGTGGTCGGCCCGCTTCACCAATCCGTACCTCCTCCACGACCCGGCGGAGAACGGCCTCTACCTGGGTGCTCCGCTCCTCCTGCTCCTGGTGGCCCTCGTCGTCCGCTGCCGTCGCGTGGGTGTCGTAGTGGCGGCGGCCGCCGCCGGCGCCGTCGCACTCGTGCTGTCGATGGGATCGCGCCTCCAGCTGGGTCGCCACTCCACCCACGTGCCCCTGCCCTTCGTCCTCCTCACGCACCTGCGCCTCCTGCAGTCCATCGAGCCGGCACGCTTCTCGCTCTTCGTGCAACTGGCGGCCGCCCTCATCCTCGGCGTCGGGCTCGATCGTCTTCGTAGCGAAGGTTTCCGCCTGCCGCCTGCGCACAGACCGCCGGCAAGAGAGCGGGCACAGGCACGCCGGCACCACGTCTCGATCCTCGTGCTGGCGCTCGGCGTCCTCGTCTTGGTGCCGCTGCTTCCCCGCCTGCCGTACAAGTCCGCCAGTATGCAGACGCCGGCCTTCTTCACCTCGCCGGCGGCACGCACCATTCCAGCCGGCGCTGTCGCCGTGACCTTCCCCTGGAACGTCCGTCCCGACGACGACGGCATGCTCTGGCAGGTCGCCTCCGGCATGCGGTTCAGGCTCCTGAGCGGCGACGTCTTCGTGCCGGGCGCCGACGGCAAGGCTTCGGCCTTCATCCCCCCGCCCGGGCCGCGGCCGGTGCGGCAGCTGCTCTTGGAGGACTCGAGCCGCTACAAGGGTCCGGATCCCCCCGACGACGCCGCCACCCGCGCCGCCATGCGCCAGCTGCTCACCACCCAGTCCGTCGGCGTCGTGCTCGTGCTCGGGACGAGCCCGGGTGCGAGCGAGGTCGAGCAGGTCACCACACAGGTGCTCGGGAAGGGCCCTCTCCGCTTCGGGACGATGGATGTCTGGCTCGTGGGGCGGACGCACGGTTAGAGCCGGCGACAAGCCCGGCGGGTATGTCAGCCGGGGCCCACCTGGGAGGGCACTCATGGCGTGTGGGAGAATGTCGCGTGCCGATGAGTCTTCGTCTCAGCACGGCGAAACCCCGTTCCAAACGGACGCTGCGACGTTCCCTCGCCCTCTTCAAGGCGTTCCAGCTGGAGCAGACCGATCCGGACGCCTTCTACGAGCTCATGGCAGCCGACGCGACGGAGCTCCTCGGCGAGCGCGTCCCTCTCGAGGGCGCCTGCGTCCTGGATGTCGGCGGTGGAGCCGGCTATCTCACAAAGGCGTTCCGGGCGGCCGGAGCAACCTGCTTCGTCGCCGAACCCAGCATGGCCGAGCTGTCCTGGCGCGGGAGGCGGCCGAGCGGGGCGGTCATCGGCGATGGATACCTGTTGCCGTTTCGGGACGCCTGTGCCGACCTCGTCGTGTCGTCGAACGTCCTTGAGCACGTGCCCCGTCCCCTGCAGATGATCGACGAGCTGACACGAGTTGCCCGCCGAGGAGGACACGTCTGGATCTCGTTCACCAACTGGTACGGCCCCTGGGGTGGCCACGAGACCTCACCTTGGCACTATCTCGGCGGAGATCGCGCCGCCCGTCGCTACGAGAGCCGAAGGGGGCAGCCT
>DASPSK010000200.1:0-7004 GCA_035623975.1 Acidimicrobiales bacterium
GACCTCACCGACGCCGACTACGTGGCGCGCACGATCCGCGAGTTCGGGCCCGAGGCGATCGTCCACTTCGCCGAGCAGCGCTCGGCGCCCTACTCGATGATCGACCAGAAGCACGCCGTCTACACCCAGGTCAACAACGTCGTCGGGACGCTCAACCTGCTGTACGCGATCGCCGAGCTCAACCCCGAGATCCACCTGGTCAAGCTCGGCACGATGGGCGAGTACGGCGCGCCGAACATCGAGATCGAGGAAGGGTTCATCGAGATCACGCACAAGGGGCGCACCGATCTGCTGCCCTTCCCGAAGAACCCGCCGTCCTTCTACCACCTGTCCAAGGTGCACGACTGTCACAACATCATGTTCGCCTGCCGCATCTGGGGCCTCCGTTCCACCGATCTCAACCAGGGAATCGTCTATGGCCAGGAGACGGCCGAGACGGCGCTCCACCCCGACCTCCGTACCCGTTACGACTACGACGGAGTGTTCGGGACCGTGTTGAACCGCTTCGCCGTGCAGGCCGCCGTCGGCTACCCGCTCACCGTCTACGGCAAAGGCGGGCAGACTCGGGCCATGCTCGACATCCGCGACACGCTCGCCTGCGTAGAGCTCGCCTGTGTGAACCCGGCGGAGGCGGGCGAATTCCGCGTGTTCAACCAGTTCACCGAATCGTTCTCGGTGAAGGATCTGGCGGAGCGAGTGGCGCGGGTGGCACCCTTCGACGTGAAGGTCGACTCCATACCGAACCCTCGCGTCGAGAGCGAGGACCACTACTACAACGCCGTGACGACAAAGCTTCCCTCGCTCGGCCTGAAGCCGCACTTTTTGAGTGACGAGACGGTCGTGCACCTCGTCGAGACGGCCAAGGAACACAAGAATCGCGTGAATTTCGAGGCAATCCGCCCGACCGTCAACTGGCGCACCACCCATAGCGACGTGAGCATCGCCGGCGGGGCCGTCGGCAGCTGAGCCCAGCCCCGGCGCCTGCTGCAATCGGGGACGGCGCCGCAGAGGCCAGTTGTGGCCCGCCCGGCGCCCCGGACGGCAACCGGGCGCCCTCAGGCACTAGCTTCACCTGGTCATGATCGGGGCCATCCGCCGCCGCCGCGGGCTCCAAGTGGCGCGCCGCTCCAAAGGCCGCATCGCCGCTCTGGCGGCGGCCGCCCTGGTCGCCGTCATCATTGTCGGGGAGGTGACGGCGGACGTCGTGAACTCCTCCGGTCCGGCATCAGTGATGGCGGACCGGACATACGCCGCCGCCGTCGTGCCCATCATCGACGAGTCGACCGCTCTGCTTCCCTGGCTGACCGACGTCCGCACCAAACCCGTGATCCTCGGCCGGATCGGCATCGACTCGGCGCTCGGTCACCTCCTCTCCGGCGCGATGGACGTTCAGCAGCAGCTGGCGCAGCTCGGCATCGCCCCGCCAAGTGCCCGGGCGGGTGCTGCACTGGCGAACACCTTCGCCGCCCGCACGCAAGCGGCCCGGGCCCTCACCGGGAGCATCGTCCAAGTCATCGGGCGGACCGGGAGCCTCAAGTCGGCCACGGCCTCCTTGCTGTCGGCCGCCTCTTATCTGCAGCAGTCGGACCTCGACTACACGCACTTCATCGTCCTGCTGCCGGGCTACGTCACCCACTACGTGCCGCTGCCGCCCTCGCAGTGGTACGAGCCATCCCAGTGGTCCCCCTCCGCCGTCGCCGCCTTCGCCTCCCTCCTCCGCTCCACGCCCGCCCTCAGGGTGCGCCGGTCGCTCGTCATCGTCGCCATCTCCGTGCAGCCCTCGCCGCTGCGCATCACCAACCTGCCGACGACGACGACCACGACGACGACGACCACGACGACGACGACCACGACAACAACGACAACAACGACGACGACGTTGGCCGGGGCGACGACGAGCAGCACTCTGCCCCCCACGACCACGAGCAGCTCGACCACGACGACGAGCACGACCACGACAACGACGACGCTGCAGATCCCGCCGCCCGGATCAGTCTCCTGGTATCAACCCACGAGCCACCTCACCGTAGAGGTCGTCGTCGCCAACGCCGGCGACGTACCGGCAGCTCGAGTCCGCGTGCTCGCGCAGCTCATCCCGGTACCCGCCGGCAAGGGAACGGCGTCGCCGCACACCTCGACGACGACCACAGCCCCGGCGCCCCTCCTCCACGGGGCGTCGGCGAGCACCACCATCGCCACCTTGGGTGCGGGCAGATCGGTCGAGGTGACACTCCCGGCGCTCACGTGCCAGCCGGGTGAACGCTACGTGCTGCGCATCAGAGTGGGGACCGACGTCGAGTCGTTCACGCTCCAGGTGGCGGCGGGCTGAGGTCGTCGTCCCCGTCGGTCTCCGGCAGCGATGAGCGGAAACCCGCCTCGGCTCGCGCCGCCACCTCAAGGAGCGTGAGCCCGGTGATGCGGGCGACCCGGGCGGCATCGGAGTGCTCGGCCTTCACCCGCCCCGGGCTCACTTTGACCCGCACGGGTAGCCCCTGCACCTCGGCGACGCCCTGCTCCCGTTCCGAGGTCCAGCGCTGCACGGCAGAAGCTCGCACCCCGAGCGTCCCGGTCTGGGCGGCCATCACGCCCGACAGCTCGCTGGCGAGGGCGGGGTCGCAGAGCACACTCAGCACATGGCCCGGACGCCCGCCCTTCATCACGACGGGGTGGAGCCAGGCGTCGAGTGCCCCCTCCTCGAGGAGCCGGGTGACGGCATGGGCAAGGGTCTCTCCGGTGGCGTCATCCACGTTCGACTCGAGGACGACAAGGGGCTGACCGGAAGGTCCAACCGACCCCTCGGACGCCGTCGTCCCGATGACGACCTGAGTGCAGTTCGGGGTGCCCTCAAGCTCGCGCGCGCCCGCTCCGAAGCCCGACCGCTCGATGGTCATGGCCGGCATCGGCCCGAAGTGGCTGCCCCAGGCTCGCAGCATGGCCGCCCCGGTCGGAGTCGTCAGCTCGACGTTGACGTCGCGCCCGACCGTGGGGATGCCGGCGAGGAGCTCGACGACAGCGGGAGCGGGGTTCGGAAGCAGCCCGTGGGAGGTTCGCACCACGCCCGTGCCGTTCACGACGGGGCTTGAGGCGACGATGTCGACCTCCAGCAGCTCGAGGGCGATGGCCGAGCCCACGACGTCCACGATGGCGTCGTGCCCGCCGACTTCGTGGAAATGAACCTGAGCGACAGGACGACGGTGTAAGCGCCCCTCGACTTCGGCCAGGACTGAGAAGGCGGCGACGGCGCGTGCTCTTACCCGATCCGGCAGGCGAGCTTCTTCCACGATCCCGAGGACGTGCATGAACGTGCGGACGACCCCGTCGTCGAGGGCGCTCACGATCGCCTGGGTGGCGGCGAGCCCGTGGCGGAGGACCGGCTCGAACTCGAGTGACCAGCCGCCGATGGGGATCTGCCCGAGGAGCTTGACCAGCTCGTCGGTGTCGGCTCCGGCGTCGACGAGGCTGCCGAGCGTCATGTCTCCGGAGATGCCGGAGAAACAGTTGAACCAGGCGACACGCCGGCCGGCGATCATCGCAGCATCCGAGCGACTGCGCAGGCTGCCCCGAAGCCGTTGTCGATCCCGACGACGCTGACGCCGGCGGCACAGGATGCATGCATCGCCAGCAAGGCCGTCACGCCGTCGAGGGCGGCACCGTAACCCGCCGACGTGGGTACGGCCACGATCGGTGCGGACGTGAGACCGCCGACGAGGCTGGCGAGAGCGCCTTCCATCCCGGCGATCACGACGACGGCGTCGGCTTCGGCGAGGTCGTCTAAAGCGGCAAGGAGGCGGTGGACCCCGGCGACACCGCAGTCGGCGAGCACCTGGGGCCTCCATCCGAAGGCTTGCAGCGTCGCCACGCACTCGTCGCTCACCGGCTGATCGGCCGTGCCGGCCGAGCAGACGAGGACCCGTCCCGGACGCTTCTCGCCCGCTCGCCAGTAGACCGTCCGGAGCCGTTGGTCCTCGGTATCTCCGGCTGCCGGCACGCACGTACCTCCTGGCGACCGCCCGAGGGCGGCCACCGCTTGGGCCGTCGTCGCTCGAGTGAGCAAGACCGGGCCGCTACCGCTCGTGAGGAGCTCGGCGACGATACCGGCGCACTGGGCGGCCGTCTTGCCGGGGCCGTAGATCGCCTCGCCCATGCCCTGGCGCAGCGGCCGGTGGTGGTCGACCTTGGCGTACCCGAGATCCGTGAAGGGCAGCCTACGCAGGCGCGAGACGGCATCCTCCGGCGAGCAGGCACCTGACTGGATGTCCTCCACAAGTTGGCGCACGTCGAACTCGTCCATTTCGCTCACTATCCTGCCCGCATGGACGGGGACTTGCGACCTTCGAGCACGCGCTGGCCGACGGTCGGCTTCCTCGGCCCCCCCGGGACCTTCACCGAGGAGGCGTTGCTCGCTGAACCGGAGCTTGCCTGCGCCGACCTCGTGCCCTTCTCGACCATCGGTGAGGTGCTCAGCGCAGTGGATGGGGGGGAGGTGGCGGCGGGTTTCGTCCCGATCGAGAACTCCATCGAAGGGACGGTCCCGGTCACCCTCGACCACCTCGTCTTCGAGTCGGACCTGTTGATTCAAGCCGAATCGGTTCTCGACGTCCATCTCCACCTCCTCGCGCCTCCCGGGACGAGGATCGAGGACGTCCGCCGGGTCGTCTCGTTCCCGCACGCCAGCGCCCAGTGCCGCCGGTTCGTGCGCCAGATGCTCGGAGGGGCGGACGTGGTCGCCTCGAACTCGACCGCCGAGGCGGCCCGGCTCGTCGGCAAGGACCGAGCGGTGGGCACGGCGGCGATCGCCCCCATGCTGGCGGGGCGCCTCTACGGGCTGGAGACGATCGCCGAGCGGATCGAGGACTTCGGGGAGAACCAGACGCGCTTCCTCCTCGTGGCGCCGGGGGTGGTCCCTGCCCCCACAGGGCACGACCGCACGAGCATCGTGTGCTTCCAGCAGGCGGACCGCCCGGGGAGCCTGCACGAGATCCTCTCCCACTTCTCGGCGAGGAGCCTCAACCTCACAAAGATCGAGTCACGACCGACCAAACAGGGCCTGGGTGACTACTGCTTCGTCATCGACCTCGAGGGCCATGTGGCCGACGAGGTCGTGGGCGACTGTTTGAAGGAGTTGCACATGGTGCTGGCGGGCTTGAAGTTTCTCGGCTCGTACCCCGCCGCCGGCCATCATGGTCCACGGCTGCGGGAGGAGATGTCGCTCCGACGTCAGGAGGCCGAGTCGTGGCTCGCCTCTGTGCGCCGCCAGCTGCCCTCGGGCTAGCGGCGCCCTCCAGCAGGTTCGCAGCCGCGTCGCACCAAACTCTCAGGTTCTGGCCGTTTACTGGTCATGCAATCGAAGATCGATCCGAAAGGCCGAACGGCGTCATGAGCAACCACGACGAGGAGCACGAGAGCTCAGCTGAGGAGGCGGCTTGGGCCTGGAAGGATCCGAACTGGACCGATCCCCCCGCAGACGACGAGGAGGAGGTCGAGCGACCCGGCTGGCCAGCCGCAGGTCGCTGGGCCGACCCGGGCGAGATCACGGCCCCGTTGCAGGTGCCCTCCGGCGGTGGCGACATCGGTTCCTTCCCGCCCTACACCGGCCCGTTTCCCCCCTATTCGAGCTCGTTTCCCCCCAACTCGGGCGGGTTTCCTCCCTATGTCGCCCCGCCGGCGCTGTTCCCGGCGGCGACCCCGCCTACGCCGCCCCGGCGCCGCCATCGCGTGCTCGTGGGCGCCACGGCGCTGCTGGTGGCGCTGGCCGCCGCCGCCGGCGTCGGCCTCGGTCATCTGATCTGGCCCTCCGGGTCGCTGTCGAGCGCCCCCGCCAGCCGCACGACGGTGCCGAGCGGTTCCGCCGGCTCGGGCTCGGGTCTCGGTAACCCGTACTTCGGGCAGTCCCCCTTCGGTTCAGGCGGCTCTGGTTTCCCCTATTACGGCCAGCAGCCATCTAGATCCGGGGGCTCCTCGGCTGGCGGGACCGAAGGCAGTGGCGGGCCCTCGGACGTGGCCTCGATTGCCGCCAAAGTCGACCCGGCGCTCGTGGACATCAACTCGACCTTCAGCTACCAGCAGGCGGAGGGCGCCGGAACCGGGATCGTCCTCACCTCGACCGGTGAGGTCGTCACGAACAACCACGTCGTCGACGGTGCCACGAAGATCAGCGTCACCGACGTCGGCAACGGCAGGACCTACAGCGCAACCGTCGTCGGCTATGACTCGACGCATGACATCGCCGTCCTCCAGCTGCAGGGCGCCTCCGGGCTGGCGACGGCCAAGTTCGCCAACTCCTCCGACATCTCCGTGGGCGAGTCCGTCGTGGCGATCGGCAACGCCGGCGGGGCGGGCGGTACGCCGACGAGCGCCGGCGGGTCCCTCACGGCCCTCAACCAGTCCATCACCGCCAGCGACGACCTCGACGGTACGAGCGAGCAGCTCTCTGACATGATCCAGGTGAACGCGGACGTCCAGGCCGGAGATTCCGGCGGGGCGCTCGTGAACAATGCCGGCGAGGTGATCGGTATGGACACGGCCGGCTCCGAGTCGTCTTTCGCCATCTCCTCCAGCGTGCAGGGCTACGCCATCCCCATCGATGCGGTCCTCTCGACGGCGACGGCCATCGAGTCCGGGCAAGGATCCACCGACGTCCACGTCGGTCCCACCGCTTTCCTCGGAGTGCTGATCGCCTCGTCGGGAGACTCCGGCTACGGCGGGAACTTCGGCGGGTCGAGCACGTCCGGCGCCTACCTGAGCGGGGTCGTGAGCGGAGGTCCGGCGGCATCGGTCGGACTTGTGGCCGGCGACGTCATCACCTCCTTCGACGGCCAGAGCGTCGACTCAGCCTTGGCGCTGAGCCATCTCATGGTGACGCTCCACCCCGGTGACAGGGTCGAGCTCGGTTGGGTCGACACCTCCGGACATTCGCACACGACCACCGTCGTGCTCGCGAGCGGGCCACCCGCCTGAGCGGGACCCGCCGCAGCGGGCCGCCCGCGTGCGCGGGACCCTCCGCC
>DASPSK010000482.1:0-10998 GCA_035623975.1 Acidimicrobiales bacterium
CCGAGCTCTCGGCCTCGACCCAGCAGCAGCTCCGCGCCATCCTCTCGCCCGAGGCCGCCGTCACGAACCCCGTCGACTGCATCGCCTCGGCGACGGCCGACGACTACCGGCGGGCACTCGAGCTCGTGCTGGCAGATGAACGCGTGGACGCCGTCATCGTCATCTTCACGCCACCGCTCGTGACCGAGGCCGAGGACGTCGCCGCCGCCGTCGTGTCCGTGGCGGCGACCGCCGACAAGCCCATCCTGGCGAATTTCCTCACTTCCACCCAGACGCTCGAGGCGCTCCGCACGGGCGACAAGCGCGTGCCTTGGTTCGCCTATCCGGAGTCGGCCGCCCGGACGCTCGGGCGCATCGTCCCGTACGCCCGCTGGCGGCAGCGCCCGGAGGAGGCGCCGCCCGAGTTCGACGACATCGATCTTGCCGGTGCCCGCGCCGTCGTTGCCGCGGCCCTCGGGCAGGCCGAGGGGGACGCGGGCATCTGGCTGGCGGCGGGGGAGACCTCGGAGCTGCTCGGCGCCTACGGAATCCCCCTCGTCCGCAGCCTGCGGGCGACCTCGGCGGCAGAGGCGGCCGCCGCCGCCGAGGGTCTCGGCCTACCGGTCGCCCTCAAGCTCGACGTGCCCGGCATCGTCCACAAGACCGATGTCGGCGGCGTCCGCCTCGGGCTCGCCAGCACCGGCGAAGTTCGCGCTGCTGCCGGGGAACTGCTGGAGCGATTCGGTGAGGGTGCCGCCGTCATCGTGCAACCGATGGTCGAGCCGGGAATCGAGACGATCTGCGGTCTGGTGGAGGACCCGGCCTTCGGCCCCCTCGTCATGTTCGGGCTCGGGGGAACCGCGACCGAGGTCCTCGGAGACCGGGCTCTCTCGCTCGTTCCCCTCGGCCGATCCGAGGCGGGCCGGTTGATCTCCTCGCTGAGGTCGGCTCCGCTCCTCAACGGCTACCGCGGGGCGGAGCCGGCCGACACCGACGCCCTCGCCGACCTCCTCTGCCGGGTGGCCCGACTCGCCGAGGATGTGCCCGAGGTGGCCGAGATGGACCTCAACCCCGTCGTGGCGTGGGCGCGGGGCAGGGGTTGTGTCGCCATCGACGCCAAGATCCGTCTCGCCCGTCCGGCCGTGCCCGAGCCCGTGCTGCGGCGGCGGCACCTTCGCTGAATCGCCCGCCGGCGCGGGCTCGCCCCTTGGCGAGTGACGGAGGGGCGATGCCGACGAGCAGCTGCCGGACGGTCCTGCCTTGGCGGATCGAAGCGATGAATTGGCGCAGCACGGCCAATTATCCCGTCGATGGACGTCGCCGGCGATCAAGGCGAAGAGCGCCGTCTTGCCCGTCCACGGGACAGGTGCGCTCTCGCGTCGTTGCGTACTTGTCGTGGCAGCGCTCAGTTGACGATGGCTTCGATCCGGGCGACACGTGCGTCGTCGAGCTGCTCGAGCACTTCGAGTGCCGCCATGTTCTCGGACACCTGGCTCGGCCGCGAGGCACCCGTTATGACGGACGAGACGTGCGGGTTGCGGGCGCACCAGGCGATGGCGAGCTGCGCGAGCGTGCAGCCGAGCTCGTCGGCGACGGGCTTGAGGGCGCGTACCTTGGCGTTGCGATCGGCGTCGGCGAGCGATCCCCGCAGCCACTCGTAGCCGTGCAGCGACCCGCGGCTTCCTTCCGGGATGCCCTCGAGGTACTTACCCGTGAGCAGCCCTGACACCAGCGGGCTCCAGGTAGTGAGACCGAGGCCGTAGCGCTCGATGATGGGCGCGTATTCCTTCTCCACCCGCTGGCGGTTGAAAAGGTTGTACTGCGGCTGCTCCATCGTCGGCTTGCGAAGATGGTGTCGGTCGCAGATCTCGTGCGCCTCGATGAGGGCCTCGCCGGGCCACTCCGACGTGCCCCAGTACAGGGCCTTGCCGGCGGCCACGATGTCGTGCATGGCCCAGACGGTCTCTTCGACGGGCGTGCCGGGATCGGCCCTGTGGCAGAAGAGCAGGTCGACGAAGTCGAGCCCGAACCGCTCCAGGCAGCCGTCGACCGCCTGCATGAGGTACTTGCGGTTCAGGGTGTTGCTCATGTTGACGTCGTTGGAAAGGCCCCAGAACACTTTCGTCGATACGACGTAGGACCGCCGCGGCCAACCGAGCTTGTCGAGCACCCGGCCCATGATCCTCTCGGACTCACCCCCGGCGTAGGACTCGGCGTTGTCGAAGAAGTTGACGCCGGCGTCGCGCGCCACCGTGAATGACTCCAGGGCGAGGTCGTCGTTCAACTGCGGCCCGAAGGTCACCCACGAGCCGAACGAGAGGACACTCAGCTTCAAACCGGAGGCGCCGAGACGCCGGTACTCCATGGTCATCCTGTCGCTCCCCTCCCCGGCGAGCGAGCTCGCCGGCGTCGCCTTGCTGTGCCTGCCAGGTACACGTCGCACCGTATCGCCCGTCGCATTGGCCTCGTTCATGGCCGGACCGCCCGCCCGTCCGCCCCACCTGCCGCCCGTTCGCCCGCCCGAGCGCCCGTGGGGCGGCGATCGCCACCCCAGCGCCCCTCGATCAGCCGCCGACGACGAGTCGCCCGTCCTTCCAGACCTGCTCGACCCGGTCCCGCAGGCCGGCGAAGTCGAGCGGGTCACCGTCGACGACCACGAGGTCCGCCCGTTTGCCCACCTCGATCGTTCCCAGCTCGTCGTCGAGGCCGAGGAGCCTGGCCGCCGAGGACGTCGTGGCTTCGAGAACGCTCTCGGGCGTCATGCCCACCTCGTGCATCAGCTGCAGCTCCCGCAGGTTCGACCCGTGGGGGCCGACGCCTGAGTCCGTGCCCATGGCGATCCTCACGCCCGCCGCCACCGCCCGGCGGATCGACTCCCGGTGCGCCTCGATCACCTCCCGAGCTTTGCTGACCATCTGCGGCGGCATGTTGGCACCCGCCTCGACGGCCTCGAGGACGCCGAGGGGGGCGGACAGTGTCGGCACCAACCAGGTGCCCTTCTCCAGCATCATGGCGATCGCCTCCTCGTCGAGGAAGACGCCGTGCTCGACAGAGCGGATCCCGGCCCGAACGGCGTTCTTGATGCCCTCGGTCGCTTGCGCGTGCGCCATGACGTAGGTGCGGGCGGCTGCAGCCTCGGCGACGAACTCCTCGAGCTCGTCGGAGCGGAAGTGGGGGTGGCGGGGGTCGTCGCGAGGTGAGAGCACGCCGCCGGAGGTGCAGACCTTGATCTGATCGGCACCGGCTCGGATGAGCTCGCGCACCTTTCGCCGGATGTGCTCGACGCCGTCGACGAGTGAGGACGGCGCTCCGGGCACAGCGGGCCGGTTGAGGCTGACGCCGCAGACCATCCAGCCGTCGCTGTGGCCTCCGGTCTGGCTGAGGATCGTGATCGAGATCTTCATGCGCGGCCCGTCGATGAGGCCGTGCTCGACCGCCTCCTTCACACCCAGATCCGCCCCACCGGCATCGCGGACGGTGGTGATCCCCGCCGCGAGCGTGCGCCGGAGGTTCACGACCGCCTCATAGTAGGGGTACGAGAAAGGTTTGTTGAGGGCCAGGAGAAGATCCGGCCCGTTGGCGGTCACATGGACGTGGCAGTCGAAGAGCCCGGGCAGGATCGCCTTGCCGGCGCATTCCACCACCTCGTCGCCGTCGAGGCCGATCCCGACGCCCACGATGCGGCCGTCGGCGATGACGACGTCGGAGTCGCCGACCCCGGCGCTCGTGCCGTCGAACAGGCGGCCCTGCCTGAAGAGGGTTCGCGTCTCCGTCATCATGGACCTCCTCTGCCCGGGGCGGCCAGGGGGCCTGCAGAGGGCGCCCGCCCCGGTCCCATGCCTGCTGCGAGATGTCCCGCTGCCGCCGCGCTGACGGCCTTGACTAGCGCTTGCGGCTCTTCGGCCGTGGTGTCTCGTACGGCGTCAGGACGACGGTCAAGAGCTCGCTGACGAGTTTGCGTGCGCGTTCGGTCGAGGCACCCTGGAGGGAGCGAAGGGTTTCCCAGACGGCCCAGCTCAAGACGAGGTCGACCTCGTCCAGCACGCTCGACTTCGACCGACCCGCGCGGGTGAGCTCAGGCTTGAAGACTGCGAGGATCTGCGCCCGTCCAGCCTGGTAGACCTCGCCCAGCGACTGGGCCATCACCGGGTAGGTGGCCGCCAGGCGCACGGCCACACGGCGGACGGGCGCGATCTCCTCGTAGAGCTTCGCGCGCAGCTTCACCATGGCGGCGATGCGCTTGTCGAGCTCGGGGTCGTCGGGAGTGGGGGCCAGGTACTTGACGAGGGTCGGGCGCTGATGGGCGGCCGCAGCCAAAAAGAGCGAGTCGAGGTCGGCGAAGTGGCGAAAGACCGTGCGCTCGGACACGCCGGCGCGGGCGGCCACCTCGCCGGCGCCCGGCACCGGCCCGCCTCCCTGCTCCTTGACGATCGAGAGCACCGCTTGGACGACGGCATCGCGGTTGCGCTCGGCGCGCAGCCTTCGCCCATCGGCATGCGCGTCCTCTGCAAGCTCGTGGCGGCGGGTTCTATCGGGCGCTGGCGTGGGAATCACCCCCTGGTGAGTGGCCGACCTGCAGCCGGCGCCCGTCATCGTATCGGCCCGAGTCCCTGATGAGTCAGTGGATCCGCCAACTTTTTGGCAACTCCGCCATTGTTCTGCCAAAAGGTGGACCGGGTGGGCCCAGCCGCCTCAGTCCGTGACGTACAGCTCGCCGCCCGACACCTCGATCCCGATGGCCGGGAGCGGGAGGGGGGCGGGGCCCTGGATGACGTCGCCCGTGACCGCCGAGTAGATCGAACCGTGGCACGGGCATTGGAACTGCTCGACCGCTTGCACGAAGGCGACCGTGCACCCGGCGTGCGTGCACACGGCGCTGAAGCCGAGGTACTCGCCGGTCTTCGGCTGAACCACGTAGGCAGGGATCCCCTGGAACGGGTCGGTGAAACCGACGGCGCCTCCCACGGCGACGGCGCTGGCGGGTCCGAGGCGCTTGCCTTTGGGTCCCTTCGGCGAGCCCGCCCCTGTGGTGGATGGGGCGCCTCCCGCCGCGGCGGGACTGGTCGTGGGGGCCGTGCCGCCACTCGAGGGGCTCGAGGGGAAGGTGGGGCCCGTCATCGCCGTCGGGCGGCGTCCGAGCACACGACCGGCGGCGGCGGCGACGCCGCCGAGGAACAAGGCGACGGCGCCGACGAGCGCAGACGCCGCCACTTTGGCGACGGCGGCGCGGCGGTCGATGGCCGTGGCCGCCGCGGGAGCGACGGCCGCCCGTTCACGCGCATGCCGCGCCGCCAGCACGGCATCGAGGGAGAGCGCCCCCGCCCCGTTCAACGCGAGCGGCGTCCAGGCGAAGAAGAAAACGATGTCGGGACCGTAGTAGTAGGGGCTCGAGTTGTAGCTCACCGTGAGAAAGAACAGCAGGGCGAGGAGCATCCCCCCGCCGGCGGCCACGCGGGAGTAGAGCCCGAGCAGCGTGCCCAGGCCGACGGCGAGCTCACCGAAGGAGATGAGGAGCCCGAGAAGGACGGCCACGTGGATCGCCGGACCGAGCAGATGGCCGACGGGCGTCACGAGCGCCGACGCCTTCAGCTGGGCCTGGATCGAAGCCGGGTTGCTCGCCTCGAAGAAGCCCCGCGTCGCCAATTTCTGCAAACCCGCGTAGCAGAACGTCACCCCGAGGAACGCCCGGAGGACGAGCAGATGACCACCGGGGAACGAGCGCGCCCAAGCCGCCCATTTGCGGGGATCGGCGGGTGGGCGTGTCACCGCGGGCGAGCCGGTGACAGCGTCGGCCCCTTCGGCGTCTGCGGCCATGGCAGGAGGTTAGGGCTTGTTCGCAGGTGGTGGATGGTCGCCTCCGCGTCTCCGGCACCTCTAGGCCTTCTAGGCCTTCTAGGCCTTCTAGGCCTAGGCGAGCATCGCCTCGGCGGCCTCCGGGCCTGCGGTGACGGGACCGTCGGGGCCGGCCCCGCCCGCATCTGCGGGCTTGGCGTGCGTGCGCACCGTCGAGCGCAGCCGGATCTCGGGGAGGAGCACGGCGAAGACGAAGGCGAGGGCGACGATCGGGGTAGCCACGATGAAGACGTCGTCGATCGAGTGGACATAGGCCTGCACGGCGGCCGCATGGATGGTCGGCGGCAGCCTCTTCAGCGCCGCCGGCGTGCCCTGGATGGCGAGGGCGATCTGGCCGAGGTGGCCCCGATACGCCGGCGGGAGCGCCTGCAGCAGGTTGCCGTCCAGACGGTCGGTCAGCACCGCGCCGAGGATGGCCGTGCCGAAGGCTCCGCCCATCGACCGGAAGAAGTTGTTGAGGGACGTGGCCGTCCCGAGGTCCTTGTAATCGACCCCGTTCTGGACGGCGAGCACGAGCACCTGCATGACGAGACCGAGGCCGACGCCCACGACGAACATGTAGAGCGAGTCGAGGGGGTCAGAGGTGTGGACCCCCATACGGGAGAACAGGTACATGCCGAGGGTCATGACGGCCGTTCCGACGACGGGGAAGATCTTGTAGCGGCCCAGGCGGGCGATGATCTGGCCGCTCGAGATCGAGGCGCTCAGCATCCCCACCATGAGGGGGAGGAGCATGAGGCCGGAGATCGTAGGCGAGACGCCTTTGACGACCTGGAGATACACCGGCAGGTAGATGATCGCCCCGAACATCGCCAGCCCCACGATGAAACCGGCGGCGTTCGCGGCTGTGAAGACCCGCTTGCGGAACAGGTACATGGGGACGATCGGCTCGGGGGCACGCAGCTGTCGCCACACGAACAGCGAGACGAAGACGACCCCGCCCACGCCCATGGTGGCGATCTGCCACGACCGCCAGGGGTAGCCCTCCGGAGAGCCGCCAAGGGTCGTCATGAGGAGAAGGCCGGAGACACCCGCCAGCAAGAGGGTGGCGCCGAGGTAGTCGATCTCGTGGCGCGTGCGGACGGAGCGATCGTGCAGCACGATGCTCGTCACGAAGAGGGCGGCGATGCCGATGGGCAGGTTGATGTAGAAGATCCACCTCCAGGAGATGGACTCGACGAGAAACCCGCCCGCCAGCGGACCCATCACCGAGGCGATCCCGAAGACGGCACCGAAGTAGCCCTGGTACTTGCCTCGCTGCGCCGGCGGGATGACGTCGCCGATGATGGACATGGCGAGCACGATGAGGCCACCCGCTCCGAGGCCCTGCAGGCCACGGAAGATGATGAGCTCGTTCATGTTCTGGCTGAGGCCCGCCAGAGCGGAGGCGGCTAGGAACAGCACGATGGCGAACTGGAAGATCTTCTTGCGCCCGTAGAGGTCCGAGATCTTGCCGTAGAGGGGAGCGCTCGCCGTCGAGGTCAGCAGGTAGGCGGTCACCACCCAGGTGATGCGGTTGAGGGAGTGGAAGTCGCCCACGATCGTGGGCAGCGCCGTGCCGACGATGGACTGGTCGAGCGCCGCCAGGAACATCCCGAGCATGAGGCCCGAGAACACCACCATGATCTGGCGGTGCGTGAGGGGGGCGTCATGAGCGGACGCCGGCGCCGCCACGGGCGATGGCCCGGTCGTCGATTCGGTCTTGGTCATCGTGCGGCTCCCGGGTCTCGTTGTGCGCAGCGGGCGTTCATCCCTGAAGCGGCGAGCGTCTCGAGGATGTCGATCAGCTGCTCGAGTTGGGTGTCGGTCAGGGCGGCGAGCACCTCGGCCGTCTTTGTGGCGGCCGCTTCGTCCAGCCGCTCCACGAGCACGCTGCCGGCCGGGCTGAGGGCGAGCCGCACGACGCGTCGGTCGGCTGGGTCGCTCTGGCGCTCCACGAGGCCTTGGCGGACGAGCCGGTCCGTGACGGCCGTCGCCGAGCTCTCGCTCACGTCGAGGTCCTTCGCCAGCTCCCGCATGGTGACCGAGCCGCTCTTCAGGTGGCCGAGCGCCGTCAGCTGGTGGATGGTGACCGACTGCAGCTCCTCGCGCAGCTCCCGGTAGAGACCGGCGCCGAAGAGGCGTTTCATCAGCGGGCCGAGCTCGAACACGCGCTCGGTCAGCTCGGCGCGGCGGCCGGAGGAGACCTGCGTCCCCGTGGCGACGGCGGTCATGCGCGCGGGCGGATGGGAGAAGTGGACATCACGACAGTTTAACGTTTCGATTCGAGAAGTATTCCCGGTGAAATGATTGGCGCGGCCACCGGTCTCGACGGGCGCCGTCAGAGGAGATCTGCCTCCCGCAGCACGTCGAGGACGGCGTCGAGCGAGTCGGGGTTGGCCAGAGAGTCCCGCGAGACCGCCCCTTCCGGAGGGCTGCCGAGGAGGATGCGGCGGATGGGCACCTCGACCCGCTTTCCGTTGAGCGTGCGGGGGAGACCGGCGGCGAACAGGACCCGGTCGGGGACATGGCGGGGCGACAGGTGCTCGCGCAGCGTCGACCGGATGCGTCCTTCCAGGTATTCGGTGTCGGCGCCCGGGGCGGGCACGACGAGGAGGACGAGCTCGCCGACGCGCCCGAGCTCGGTGGTGTCGACGACGAGGCTCTCGCTCACCCCGTCGATCGCCTCCACGATGCGGTAGAACTCCGACGTGCCCATGCGCACGCCCCCCCGGTTGAGGGTGGCGTCCGAGCGCCCGTAGACCACGAAGGTGTCCCGCTGCGTTCGCTTCACCCAGTCTCCGTGGCGCCACACGCCCGGGAAGTCGGCGAAGTAGCTCGCGTGCAGCCGGCTCCCGTCCTCGTCTCCCCAGAGGCCGAGCGGCATCGAGGGCATGGCCTCTGTGATCACGAGCTCGCCGACTTCGCCCACGACGGGCCGCCCAGCCGGATCGAAGGCCTCCACGGCGCACCCGAGGGCGGCGCACTGCAGCTCACCGGCGAACACGGGCAGCAGCGGGCAGGTGTGCAGGAAGGCGGTGCAGACGTCGGTCCCGCCCGATACCGACCCGACGAGCACGTCATCGCCGATCTCGCCCGAGGCCCAGGCGAAGCCCTCGGGCGAGAGGGGAGCGCCCGTCGATCCGATCGAGTGAACGGCGGAGAGATCGAGCTGGCGCCGGGGAGACAGCCCCGCCCTGAGGCACGCCTCGATGAACGGTGCGCTCGTGCCGAAGAAGGTGACCTCCTCCCCGGCCGCGAGCTTCCACAGCGCCATCTGGTCCGGGTAGACGGGGCTGCCGTCGTAGCACACGACCGTCGTTCCCGCCAGCAGCCCGCCGATGAGGAAGTTCCACATCATCCAGCCCGTCGTGCTGAACCAGAACGCCCGCTCGCCGGGGCCGAAGTTGCTGTGCAGCCTGCCTGACTTCACGTGTTCGAGGACGATGCCGCCGTGGCCGTGGACGATGGGCTTGGGAAGCCCCGTGGTGCCTGAGGAGTAGAGGATCCACAGCGGGTGCTCGAAGGCCACCGGGACGGGATCGAGCGGCGCCGGCTGGGACACGAGCTCGCCCCAGCCGAGGCGCCAAGGTCCCGGGCGGGACTGGCCCAGGCGGGCGTCCTCGCCGTGCCGGCCGCCGGCCGCCCCCGCCAGCACGGGTACCTGCACGATCGCCGTCAGATCCGGCAGGCCTGCGGCGAGCTCGGTCGTCTTGTCCTCGAGGGCGAAATCCTTGCCGCCGTAGCGGTAGCCGTCGGCCACGAGAAGGACGCGCGGGCCGATCTGCTGGAAGCGGTCGGCCATGCTCGAGGCGCCGAACTCCGGAGCGCAGCTGGACCAGATAGCCCCGAGGCTGGCGACGGCGAGGAAGGCCGCCACGGCCTCGACGCCGTTGGGCAGGACCGCGGCCACCCGATCCCCGGCCGCGACGCCGAGCCGCCCGAGCCCGGCTGCGGCCGCCCCGGCGAGGTCGGTGAGCTCCCCGTAGCTGAGCCTCTGGCGCCGTCCGGCCTCGTCGGCGGCGATGAGGGCCGGTGCGTCTCGGTGATGACGGAGCACCTGATCGGCGTAGTTGAGCTCGGTACCGGGGAACCAGCGAGCCCCCTCGGCGCCGTCGCCCGCGAGGAGTATCCGGCCCTCGCCGGGCGGCTTTCGCCACCGCAGGCCGTCCCAGTCGGCCAGCGCCGACCAGAAGCGAGCCAGATCTTGCACCGACCAAGCGTGCAGTTCGGCATAGGTCGTGACACTCACGATGTCGCAATCCCGCAGCCAGCCGATGAACCCGGTCATCTGGGCGCGGGCGACCCGCTCCGGCCGGGGTTCGAAGAGGAGATCGCCTTCGTGCACGGCTCTCACGAGCGGGCCGGCATCGGATCAGGCCGGGCGCCTATCGTCGCTCGGCCGTCTTCGATCAGGACTGCTCGCACGGCTCGCACGGCTCGCACTGTAGGCGTCACGTGCTCGGCAGGGCACCCTCGGCTACGGTCCGGGCCATGACGGCAGGTGGCAACGCGGCGGCGACGGAGGGCTCGCACGGGGAGCTCGCCGGCAAGGTGGCTCTCGTGACCGGAGCCGCCTCGGGCATCGGCCTTGCGACGGCGCGGCGGTTGCGGGCGGCGGGCGCCTCCATCGCCGTTGTCGACCTGGACGCCGAGGGCGGCGGGGCGGTGGCTTTAGAGCTGGACGGCCATTTCACCCGGGCGGACGTGGGCGAGCCAGCCGATTGGCGACGTGCGGTCGCCGAGACGGAGGAGCGCCTCGGAGGGGTCGACATCGCCGTTCTGAACGCCGGTGTCGTCACGCCCGAGCCTGATGTCGTCAAGGTCACCGACGAGCAGTACCGGCGGATCCTCGGGGCGAACCTGAACGGCGTCTTCTTCGGCGTCCGTGCGGTCACGCCGGCGATCGAACGCCGTCACGGAGGGGCCATCGTCGCCACGGCGTCGCTCGCCGGGCTGATCGCCTACTCACCGGACCCCGTCTACGCCATGACGAAGACGGCCGTCATCGGCCTCGTGCGAGCGCTCGCACCCCAGCTGATGGCGCGCAACATCACGATCAACGCCATCTGCCCGGGCCTGGTGGACACGCCGTTGCTCGGAGGCGATGCCCGGGCGCTGGCGACGGCGGCCGACTTCCCCCTCATCCCTGTGAGCGACATCGCGGAGGCCGTGTTCGGCCGGGTC
>DASPSK010000008.1:0-23071 GCA_035623975.1 Acidimicrobiales bacterium
CACCTCGGCCCTCGAGCGGGCGATGGACTGTTTCGCCGCCGAGATCGGCATGGACCCGGCCGAGCTGCGACGCAAGAACCTCATCTCCGCCGAGGTCTTTCCCTACACGACACCCACGGGCACCGACTACGACTCCGGCGACTACCTGCGGGCGTTCGATCTCGCCCTCGAGATGGCGGGCTATGAGGAGTTGCGCTCGGAACAGAAGGCCCGGCGCGCCGGGGGCGGCCGCCGCCAGCTCGGCATCGGGCTCTCCTCCTATGTCGAGATCACGAACGGCGTCCCCGAGGGCGAGTACGGCGCCGTCGAGATCCGCCCCGACGGCAAGGCCGTCGTGCGCACCGGCACGTCTCCTCACGGTCAGGGGCACCACACCGCCTGGTCCATGCTCGTGTCCGACCAGCTGGGCATCGCCATCGAGGACATCGAAGTGATCCACGGCGACACCGACCTCGTTCCCCGCGGTGTCGGGACCTTCGGCTCCCGCTCGCTGCAGGTGGGCGGCGCCGCCGTCAACCAGGCGGCCGTCGAGGTGGTCGACAAGGCGCGGGCGCTGGCGGCCGACCTGCTGGAGGCGGACATGGCCGACATCGTCCTCGACAAGCCTGGCGCCGCCTTCCACGTCGCCGGCACCCCAGCCATCTCCCGCGGCTGGGGCGAGCTGGCGCAGGCATCGCTCGAGCGCGACGGCGTGGCGCTCATGGCGGAGGTGGATCTGAGCTCACCGGGGGCGACGTTTCCCTTCGGCACCCACGTGGCCCTCGTCGAGGTGGACACCGAGACGGGCACGGTCGAGCTCGTGCGCCACGTCGCCGTCGACGACGCCGGCCGCCTCCTCAACCCGTTGCTGGCCGAGGGCCAGGTGCACGGAGGCATCGCTCAGGGAGCGGCCCAGGCGCTGCTGGAGGAGTTCAGCTACGACGCCGCCGGCAACCCCCTCACGGCGAATTTCGCCGACTACTCGATCATCTCGGCGGCCGAGCTCCCCCGCTTCGAGACCTCCTTCACCGAGACGGCCACCCCGAGAAACCCGCTCGGTGCCAAGGGAATCGGCGAGTCCGGCACGATCGGTTCGACGCCGGCGGTCCACAACGCCGTCGTCGACGCCGTCTCCCACCTCGGTGTGCGCCACATCGACATGGCGACCACCCCCGAGCGTGTCTGGCAAGCGGTGCAGGCCGCCCGATCCGCCGCCGCTCCAAGGAGCGCCAAGTCGGCAGAAGGAGCAGCCTGAGCATGGACGTCACCATCACGCTGAACGGAGCCGAGATCACCTATGACGTCGAGCCGCGCACGCTGCTCGTTCACTACATCCGGGACGCCGCCGGCCTGAAAGGGACGAACGTCGGATGTGACACGAGCTCGTGCGGCGCCTGCACCGTGCTGCTCGATGGCCGCTCGGTGAAGTCATGCACCCTCCTCGCCGCCCAGGCGGACGGTTCGAGCATCACGACGATCGAAGGGTTGGCCGGAGCCGACGGCACGATGCACCCGGTGCAGCGGGCCTTCCACGAGAACCACGGGCTTCAGTGCGGCTACTGCACCCCTGGCATGGTGATGGCGATCGTCTCGCTCCTCGCCGAACGGGGCGAGCACGAGCTGACCGAGTCGGACATCCGCCAGGGCCTGGAGGGGAACCTCTGCCGGTGCACCGGCTATCACAACATCGTGGAGGCGGCCATGGCGGCCGCCCGGGCCCCTGAGCTCCGGCCATGATCCCGTCCTCGTTCGAGTACGTCCGCGCCGCCTCTCTCGAGCACGCTCTCGACCTGCTGAACGAGCACGGCGACCGGGCCAAGCTGCTGGCGGGCGGGCACTCGCTGCTGCCGCTCATGAAGCTGCGCCTCGCCGCGCCTGAGGTGGTCGTCGACATCGGCCGCCTGAGCGAGCTGTCCTACGTGGGCGAGGGTGGCGACTACATCGCCATCGGGGCGCTCACGACCCACGACGAGCTGTCCCACTCGCCCCTGATCGCCGCCGAGCTACCGGTGCTCGGTCACGTCGCCGGGCAGATCGGCGATCCCCAGGTGCGCCACCGGGGGACGATCGGGGGCTCCCTCGCCCACGGCGATCCCGCCTCCGACCTGCCTGCCGTCGTGCTGGCGCTCGGGGGGACGCTCGTGCTGACCGGGCCTTCGGAGACCCGGGAGGTGCCGGCGACGGAGTTCCACATGGGTTTCCTCGAGACGGCCGTGGCACCCGACGAGATCCTGACGGAGATCCGGCTGCCGAAGATGGGCGATGGCGGCTGGGGTTTCGAGAAGCTCACCAAGCGCGCCCAGGACTGGGCCATCGTGGGAGCCGTCGCCGTGCGCCTCGACGGGAATGGTTCGGTCGGGGTGGGGTTGATCAACGTGGGGCCGGTGCCGACGCGGGCATCCTCGGTGGAGGCGGCCGTGGCGTCCGGTGCCAGCGCCGCCGGAGCGGCCGCACAGGCCGATGCCGGGATCGAGGTGACCGGCGACTTGAACGCCTCAGAAGCGTTCCGGCGCCACCTGAGCCGGGTGCTCGTGGAGCGGGCGCTGGACAAGGCGCTGGCCTGAACGAGCAGGGATGTTGAGGGAGTCCGTATGAAGGAACTACTGCCGCAGATCGACAAATGGATGGCCGAGGGAAAGAAAGTGGCCATCGCCCGTGTCGTCGGCGTCGACGGCTCCAGCCCGCGCGACCCGGGGGCGACGATGGTCGTGAGCGAAGCGGGCGAGGTTGCGGGCTCCGTCTCGGGCGGGTGCGTCGAGGGAGCCGTCGTGACCGAGGCGCTCTCCGTCCTCGAGTCCGGCACCGCGCGCGTGTGCACGTTCGGCTACTCAGACGACGAGGCATTTGCCGTCGGTCTCACCTGCGGTGGGACCGTGCGCGTGCTCGTGGAGCCGCTCGACTGGTGAGCCCGGGCGCTCCCGGGCCTGCCGGGCTGTTCGAAACGCTCCGTCGCGCCCTTCGAGAGTCCCGCCCCGTCGCCTTGGCGACCGTCACCTCGGTCGACGACGCCGTCGTCGCCACGGCCGTCGGCTCCAAAGTGCTCGTGCTCCCGGGCGGATCCGGCCAGGGCGCCGGCGGGGAGTCTGTCGAGGGAGTCGCGGCAGGGGAATCCGGGGCGGCGAGCGTCATCGGGAGCCTGGGCGACCCGGATCTCGACCGGGTCGTGACCCGCGATGTGCTCGCGGCCATCGCCAGCGGCCTCACCGTCACCCGGCACTACGGGCCCCACGGCGAGGCCCGGCAGATGGAGGTCGAGGTCTTCATCGAGGTGTTCGCCCCGCCTCCTCGCATGATCATCTTCGGAGCCGTCGACTTCACAGCCGCTCTCGCCTCGGCGGGAAAGCTGCTCGGCTACCACGTCGTCGTCTGCGACGCCCGCGCCGTGTTCGCCACGCCGGAACGCTTCCCCATGGCCGACGAGGTCGTGGTCGAGTGGCCCGATCGCTACCTCGAGCGCGTCGGCGCTGATCTCGGGCCCCGTGACGCCGTCTGCGTGCTCACCCATGACACGAAGTTCGACGTGCCGGCCGTGCTGGCGGCGCTGCGGACCGGCGTCGGCTACCTCGGGGCGATGGGCTCGCGCCGCACTCACGACGAGCGACGGAAGCGCCTCATTGACGCCGGTGCCGATCCGGCCGAGCTGGCGAATCGTCTCATGAGCCCGATCGGGCTGGACATCGGCGCGCGGACGCCTGAAGAGACCGCCATCGCCATCTGCGCCGAGATCATCGCCTCGCGCACGGGCATCGCCGTTCCCTCCCTCCGACGCGGCGAGGGCCCCATCCACCCCCGCTGAAGGACCCGCGGCCGAACGGGCCGTCTGTCATCGCCTGGCTGACGGCCCGCTGTGCCAAGCTTGCCGAGAGTATGGACACCGGTACCGAGGCTGTCGACGTCGCGCGAGCGCCCGCCGGAGACCTCGATTCGACCGACACCTCGCCGCGACCGGGCCCGGAGAACTCTGACCGAGCGGGCACGGGCGACGATGACGGGCTTGCCCCTGACGGAGCGGCCACGCCTGCGGCTGCAGAGCCGGGCCCGGCTCAGGCGATCGGACGAGGACGGCTCGCCGTCGCGGTCTGCATCCTCGCCTATCTCGGCCTTGGCGTGCTCGCCAACCTGCCGTCGTGGACCGGAGGCGTGACCCACACGATGCAGTGCGGTGCTTGTGGCGACTCCGGTCAGGAGGTGTGGTTCCTCGCCTGGGCGGCCCACGCCGTCACCCACCTGCAGGATCCGCTCAGGACGAATTGGATCAACTATCCCTGGGGGGTCGACCTCGCCGACAACACCTCGATGCCCCTCGCCGGCGTGCTCGGCACGCCCATCACGCTGCTGTTCGGTCCCGTCGCCACCTTCAACGTGCTCTTCTCCCTCGCCTTTGCCGGCTCGGCGTCGGCGGCCTTCTTCCTGTTGCGGCGGTTCACGACCTGGACCCTGGCAGCCTTTGCCGGTGGCCTGCTGTACGGGTTCTCGCCCTACATGATCGGACAGGGCGAAGGACATCTCTTCCTCCTCCTCGTGCCGGTGCCCCCCCTCGCCCTCCTCGTCCTCGACGAGATCCTCGTCCGCCAGCACAAGCGCTGGTGGCTCATGGGCTGCGCCCTCGGGCTTCTCATGATCGTGCAGCTCGGCTGGTCGGCGGAGATGCTCATCCTCGCCACGACCGTCGCCTGCAGCGGTGTGGTCGTGCTCGCCTTGGCGCGGCCCCGCCTCATCCGCCGGCAGCTGCCGTACGCCGCCAAGGCGGTGGCTCTGGGCGTGCTCCTGCTCGCTCCGGCGGCGCTCTGGTTCGCCGTCGTCAGCCGGACAGGCCCGGAGCACCTTCCCGGGCCTGTGCACTCCGTCAAGGCCCTCGCCGGTCTCTCGACGGATCTCGCCGGTCTCGTCGTCCCGTCGGTGAACCAGCACTTCTCCTTCGGACTGGCAGGCACGGGGACTTCGTTCGTGCGCCTTGCCAGCTCGCCAGGACCGAGCACCGTGGATCCGGCCGAGGACGGCTCGTACGTCGGTATCCCGATCCTGCTCTTGCTGGGGGTCGGCGTCTACCGTTTCCGCCGCGACGGCCTCGTCCGCTTCGCCGCCGTCATGGCGGGGCTGTCGCTCCTGCTGTCCATGGGGTCCCGCCTGCGTGTCTGGGGACACGACACGGGGATACCCCTCCCGTTCGTGGTGCTCACGAAGCTGCCGTTCGTGCAGAGCGAGGTGGCATCCCGCTACTGCGTGTTCATGTGGTTGTTCATCGCCCTCGCCGTCGGCCTGATCCTCGACCACGCCCGGAACCTCGAGCCGGCAGGGCGCAAGCGTCATTCCAGTAGGGGGCCAGCCCCACCTCGGCGGCGCGGTCCTCTCGGTGCCTTCCTCATTCTCGCGGTGCTCGGCGTCGTGTCCCTCGTGCCCGGCTGGCCCTACAACATCGGCCAAGTGTTCACGCCTGCGGCCCTCGAGGCTCCGGCCGTCGATGTCGTCCCGGTCGGCAGCACACTGCTCACCTACCCGCTCGCCCGCGGGAATCACAACCTTCCCATGGTCTGGCAGGCGCTTGATCGTTTCCGATACCGCATCCCTGCCGGCGAGGAGGCCGTGCGGAACAAGCACGCGGGTCCCCTCGAGGCGGCGTTCAACAGCTGCTGGAACTATCCGACCGAGGAGATGCCGGGCGGGCATCGAGTCGGGTTGGCGCGAGCGGAATTTGTCCTCTGGCGGGTGCGAACCGTCGTCATCCCCTTCGCCGATTCCATGAATCCGAACTGCGCCATCCGCTTTGTGGAGGACGTTGTCGGGCGAAGCCCCGTCATCGAGGGCGGGGCGGCGGTGTGGACGAAGGTCAGCGTGCGTATCGCCGCAGCGCCGTAGGCGAGGCGGGGGCGTTCGAGTCTTCTGGGGTCGCGTGGGTCATGGACGTTTCGCCACGATCGGTAGCGACCATGGCTCGGACCAGACCACCCCGTGCCTGGGGATCGCGTCGTCGAATATCCGGATATCGACGAAGCCGGCAGCGCGGAGGTGGGCGAGGACATCGGGACCAGAAAAGATGCGCATCTCGAGCGTCTCGCCCTCACCCCCGTGGAACACAAGGTCTTCGAAGAGCTCCACCTCGCCGTCACGAGTTCGATTCACCAGCACTGGTCCACTTGTCAGCTGGGCGAGGGCGTAGTCGTGCAGGGCCGGAAAGTGCTCATCGGTCTTGCCCTCGGTGCGCCATGGGACCGTGAAGACGAGAACCCCACCGGGCTTCAGCAGCGCGTAACAGTTGGCGAAGGCGCGCTCGACCGGCGGTGGGACGTGCTCGAGCACTTCAGAGCTGATGACGAAGTCACATGCCCCGGCCAGCTCGGCCGGAAGCGTCGCGGTGATGTCGAGTCGTGGCTCGCGGTCATAGAAGGTGTTCCTGTAGGCCAAGCGGTCTCGGAGCCGGTCCGCATAGACCGACCAGTCCGACATGCCGATTCCGCACAGGGCGTTGGCCGGGAAGTCATCGATGGCGAGGGACCGACCGAAGAGGCTCGTCGACAATGCCGCCACAACGCCCCGGAAGCGGAGCGTGGATCCGCACGAAAAGCAGCTCGGCTCCTCTCGCGAGTAACGCCGGGCGTTGTTCGTCGCGTTGCAGATGTTGCAAGTGAATGTCGGGAGCGTGGGAATACTCAATAACGTGACGACGCGAAGACCTAGGGCCGCGTCGGTTCAGTCGGCTGCAACTTGATCCCGATCTCTGCAAGGATCGTGGTCAGCATACAGCGGGTGGCCGACGGAGAGCTGCGTCGCGTTATGGTCTGCCTACCGTTCGCCGCCAACCGGGCCCAGAGCTCGGCGTCGTGGTAGAGCCTGTCGATCTCGGCGGCCAAGGTCTCGGCGGTGTCTCCCACGAGAACGTCGTGCTCGTGGGAGAGGCCCATGCCTTCGGCTCCCAATTTTGTGCTGACCACCGGCAGGCCGAATGCCAGACTCTGGCCGACCTTTCCCTTCACGCCCGCTCCATATCGGAGCGGCGCGACCGAGAGACGGACACGCTCGTACAGCTCTGCGAGATCGGGTACCCATCCCAGTACCTCCACAGTGTCGCTCGCGAGCGCGCAGATGTCGTCCGTCGGGTAGCTACCAGCGATGTAGGTGGGTATGTCGGGGTCCTCGCGATGCACGAGGGGCAATATCTCCTCCACCAGCCAGTGGGCGGCGTCGCGGTTCGGAGGGTGCGGGAAGCTTCCGACGAAGAGGATGCCCTCGCGCTGCAGAAAGGGGCGGCCTGCGTCCTCCTCACGATGGATGTTCCCGAGGACGTGAACCTGGAGCCCCGGCAGCTCGTTCAGCAGGACCTGACGCTCCTCCTCGGACACGACGAGCGTGGCATCGGCCTTGCGAGCGAACGAGATCTCCCTCTCGTAATAGTGAGCAGCGGCGCGTGCGGCGGAAAGGTTCTGTTCGATGTCGGCTCGTCGTCCCTCTCGCAAGAAGTGAAGATCGACCGTGTCGTAGATGATCCTGGTCGCAGGCGCCAGCTTTCGAAGCGAGAGCAGCCATCGCCAAGCCGACTCCGGCCGAGAGAGAAGGGCGACGTCGAGGGCCGGAGCGAGCTCACGAATCAGGGCGTGCTGGTCGAGCAGACCGTGCAGGACCTCGATACCCGCTTGCTGCAGGGTGCTCGTGTATGGCTCGCGGTGAACGCGGTCATTCGGAACGAATGTGACGGCGAAGCCAAGGTCACGCAACAGCAAAAGAAGCTCGAACATACGGGTAGAGCCGGAATCCCGATCGGGTGTCGGAACCTGGTCGTCGGCGACGAGAATCCTGCCCAGAGGGGCATGTCGACTGGCGAGCCGGACCAACCCGGGATCCCTCTCCGGGTAGCTTGCCAACTCCGCCTGCCATTTGAGGCAGAACGTCGTGCGATTGATCTCCTGGTAGCGCTTGATCCCAGACGATTCCTCTGTCCCGTTGCTCGCCCCCTCGATGTGGCAGACAATCGCTTCTGGCTGGTAGACAACGCGATAGCCGAGTTTGCGGGCGGTAAATGCCAGGTCAGTGTCCTCGTAGTAAGCGGGCGCGAATCGAGTATCCAGGCCTCCGACGGCATCAAGGATCTCCTTGCGGATCAGCAGGCATGCCCCGGAGCAGTAGTCGACGTCGCGAAGGAAGTTGAAGGCGGGGTCATCTGGGTCGGCACCCCTCCCGTAGTTCCAACCCGAACCGTCCTTCCAGATGATCCCGCCCGCCTCCTGGAGCCGCCCATCGGGATAAACGAGCTTGGCCCCCACGACGCCGACGTTGTCCTCCACCTCCAGCGTCTTCACGAGGGCCTCGAGCCATCCTGGGCGGACCACGGTGTCGTTGTTCAACAAGACGATCAGGGGGGCCCTGGCGGCGCTCAGCCCGGCATTCACGGCGCCGACGAAGCCCACGTTCTCGTCGAGGCGAACAACATTGATCCCCTTGACTGCAGCCAGGAGCTGGGGGGTCTCGTCTGTCGAGGCATCGTCGACGACAATGAGCTCGCGCGGCACGGCCGAGTCATCGTCGGTGAGCGATCGCAGGCATTCGACTGTGAGAGCCCAGTTGTTATGGACTGGCAGGACGATGCTCACCTCCGGAGCCACCGCAGTCCGGATCACTGGGAGGTTCGCGGGAGCGAGGGACCGAAGTCCCTCACTCACCGACGTCAGCCCGCCTGCACGTGCACGCAGCTTCCAGACCCTGCCGCGCAGTGCGTCTCTCGGAGCGATCCTCTCCAGGACGCCCACGAGGCGGTATCGGATGGCGGAGCTTCTGAGCGCGCTGAGCTTCGCCACGGATGATTCGAGTTCGAGGCGGGTCGCCCGGAGGTCCGCGAGGATGCTTTCCTGGCGACGTTCGAGGTTGCTCGCACGTCGGCTCATCTGCCGCAACGAGCGAAGGGTCGCATCGCTGTCGGCGAGGAGGCGAGAGGACTCCGCCTGTTCCTCGACCAGCCGGGCGACGTGCGCCTGGGCCTCGTCGCGCTCACGCTCGGTCTGAGCCTGCAGCTCGACGACTCTGGCGCGCTGCTCGACCAGCCGGGTGACGTGCGCCCGGGCCTCGTCGCGCTCACGCTCGGTTCGAAGCACCAGCTCCAGACCGATGTCTACCATCGTCGAGTACCCCGGCAGCTCGGGCAGGCGGGCCGCCGAGGCCACGCCAAGAAGGTAGGTCGGGCTCAGCTTCGTCCCCGGGGTCCATCCGCCCCGCTCCGCCACCAACGTCAGAACCTCTCCCGCGCCGTCCTCGGGGCCGAGCGGGAGAATGAGGGACCCTACGACGGTGTTCTGTCCCCAGAGACGGACATGTCGGAAGTTTGCAGAGAGCAGCGCAGCGAGCTCATCGTGATCGAGCTCGTGCACGTGGAAGGGGTTGTCTCGTCCCGCCTCGACCGAGTAGACGCGCCGGTCCGGAGTGGAGACGACAAATATGCCCTCCGGCTTGAGCACCCGGAGAACCTCCGTCATGACGCTGTCTTGCTCGTTGATGTGCTCGAGAGACTCGAAGCAGGTGACGAGATCGAAAGACGCCTCGGTCAGGCTGGAGAGCTCGCGCATGTCGCCATGCTCGAAGCTGAGGTTCGCCAGGCGGTAGGTCGCCCGTGCGTGCTCGATGCTGGCGTCGTCAAGATCCACCGCCAAGACCTCGCTCGCTTGAGTAGCGAGCAACGCCGCTCCGTATCCTTCACCGCTAGCAAGATCGAGGACTCGCCGTCCCGGAGCGAGGGCAGCCGCGAAGAGATAGCGGTGATAGTGCTCGTATACCACCCGCAGGTCGTTCGCCCATGGAACGCAGCGCTCGCCGGTCCATTCGATCGGCCGAGGCGGCGCGTGCCCCGCTTTGGCGGTAGAGGAACGGGACAGCTTGGGTGCCAGGCCCTTCTTTGGCTCCCTCTCGTCGCTGTTTGCGCCCGTGACGACTCCGTTCCGCTCGCCGACCGATGCTGGGCTGCCGGTGCACCGGCAGTACAACTTGCTAGCCGAGCGAGGTACCCTCCGCTCGGACCCCTCACGATACCTTGACGGCGAGCGCACACCGGGGTCAACCGGACGTATTCGGTACGCTCGCCGCAGTGTCGATCGCCGCAGTGATCCTTGCCGCCGGGGAGGGGTCACGTTTCGGCGCGCCCGGAGAAAAGCTGCTCGTCAGCGTCCGTGGGCGGCCCTTGCTTGCCTGGGCGATCGAGCCGGCTCGCCAAGCTGGGCTCGACGAGCTCATCGTCGTGAGCGGCGCTGCCGACCTGAGTGACGTCCTGCCGGACGACGTCACGTTGCTTCGCAACGAGGAGTGGCAGCAGGGTCAGGCCACCTCTCTCGGGGTGGCGCTCGATTGGTGTCAGCGGCAGGGCCACTCGTCGGCCGTCGTCGGGCTCGGCGACACTCCCGGCTTGACGGCAGCCGCCTGGCGACGCGTGGCGGAGGCGGTCGGGGGTCCGATCGTCGTCGCCACCTACGGGGGGCGGCGCGGTCATCCCGTCCGGCTCGACGCATCCGTGTGGACGCTTCTTCCCACGAGCGGTGACGAAGGTGCCCGAAGCCTCATGTCGAGGCGGCCCGAACTCGTGGTGGAAGTAACCTGCGAGGGGACAGCGACTGATATCGACACCCGGGAGGACCTGCGCCGATGGAGCTGACGAACGAATTCGAGGTTGCCGTCCCCGTCGCGGAAGCCTGGGCGGTGCTCACCGACGTCGAGCGGATCGCCCCCTGCCTCCCCGGTGCCGAGCTGAAGGAGATCGAGGGCGACGAGTATCGGGGCGTCGTGAAAGTGAAGGTCGGCCCCATCACGGCGTCATATCGGGGAGCGGCGCACTTCAAGGAGAAAGACGAGAAGGCTCACCGGGCGGTCCTCGAAGCCGAAGGCCGGGAGACGCGGGGCCAAGGGAACGCCTCTGCAACGATCACGGCGACGCTGGCTCCTTCCGGGGTCGGAACGAAGGTGCAGGTGAGCACGGAGCTTTCCATCACCGGGAAGGTCGCTCAGTTCGGGCGGGGCGTCCTTGCGGACGTGTCCGCCAAGTTGCTCGACCAGTTCGTCCACAACCTCGAGACGATGGTGCTCTCTCCGGCCGCCGTCGCGGTCACTGACGGAGCAACCACGCCAGAACCCAAGAAGGCGGAGCCCAAAGCAAAGGCCGAGCGCAAGCCGAAGTCAAAGCTCGAGTCGGCTTCGTCGAACGGAGGAGGGCACGAGGAAGAGGTCGCCGCCCAGCCCGAGGCATCTTCGGGTGTACGGACGATCCAGTCGGCGCCGGTCGAGCCCGTCGATCTTGTCGGGGTAGCCGGCCCCTCGCTCGCGCGGCGGTTGCTTCCCTTTGCCAGCATCGCCGGCGGGCTCTTTCTCCTCAGGGTGATCGTCTACGCCCTTCGCCGTCGAAGGTCGTGACCGCCGGCGACCGGGCCGTCGTGGCGGCGCTCCTGGGCAGAGAGCCGAGGGACTTCGAGGTCGTGGTTCGAGATCGCGCTGGCGAGCCCGTGGTCATCGCCAACCCGCCGGTCCTCGACGACTCGACGCCGATGCCGACGCGCTTTTGGCTCGTGGGCCGTGAGCTGTCGAGGGCCGTAAGCCAGCTCGAGTCCCGCGGCGGTGTGAAAGAGGCGGAGTCGGCTGTCGATGCCGAGTCCCTCGCGGCAGCCCACGCCCGCTACGCAGTCGAGCGGGACGGCGAATTGCCGCAGAGCTACACGGGTCCGCTCCCGTCCGGTGGAGTCGGCGGCACACGTCGAGGCGTGAAGTGTTTGCACGCTCACCTTGCCTGGTACCTGGCCGGGGGCGACGACCCCGTCGGCCGCTGGGTGGCCGACCAGCTCGTGCTTGATCCGAGCGACTTCGTCGTGACGGCGCGCTGAGGGCATGCGGCGCACTCCGCTGCCGTCCGACCTGCCCGTTGCGGCCGTCGACTGCGGGACCAACTCCACCCGACTCCTCATCGCCGGAGCCGACGGGACGGCGATCGACCGCAGGATGCGGATCACTCGCCTCGGCGAGGGCGTCGATCTCTCCGGCCGGCTCCAGCCGGCCGCCATCCGGCGAACACTGGATGTCCTGGCGGAGTACCGCGAGGCGACCTCTGCGAGAGGAGTGCAGCAATCCAGAGCCGTGGCCACATCCGCCATCCGGGACGCCGCCAACGCCCGGGCGTTCCTCGAACCGGCCGCTGCGGCGATCGGCACGGGGCTCACGGTGCTGACCGGCGTGGAGGAAGGCCGCCTGTCGTATCGGGGAGCGACCTCAGAGCTACCCGAGAGCGAAGGCCCCTATCTCGTAGTGGACGTTGGTGGCGGTTCGACGGAGCTCGTCACGGGACGCAGGGACGGCTCGGTCGAGGCGTTGTCGCTCGATGTCGGGTGCGTCCGCGTGACGGAACGTTTCCTCCTGGCGGACCCACCGACGAAGGGCCAGCTGACGGAGGCACGAACCTATGTCGCGGGGCTCATGGAGTATGCCCGCGGCGGGCACCAGGCTCTGCGGCGCGCGAAGACCCTGGTCGGCCTGGCCGGCACGGTGTCTGCGCTCGCCATGCTGTCGCTCCGTCTCGAGTCCTACGACCGTGCGGCCGTCCACCACGCCCGGTTGCGCCGGGCGGAGGTGGCGCGCCTGCTGGGGGAATTGTGCGCAGAGACCGTCGAGAAGCGGCGCGAGCGCGTCGGAATGGAGCACGACCGTGCCGACGTCATCATCGGCGGCGCGGTCGTGCTCATGGCTGTGCTGGACGTTTTCGGGTTCGACGAGCTCATCGTCTCGGAATCGGACATCCTCGACGGAATCGTGGGGGAGCTCCTCGGCTCACGCCGGTGAGCGGGACCCGAGGGATCAGATCAGGCGAGCTGAGCCGTCTTCAGCGGAGACGCAGACAGCTCCTCCGGCGTACCGAGCACCAGGCAGATGGCCGCCTCGACGAAGCTCTCGGTGTCGCCGTGGAGCTGCTCGGCCCACCGCGCGCCGCTCGCTCCGAGGCCAACTCGAAGGTCTTCGTCGTCGAGTAGCGTCCCCACGCAGTCGACCATCTCGCCCGGGCTGCGATACCAGAGCCCGCCGTTCGACTGCTGCGCGTGCTCGGCGGCAACCGAGTCGTTGGGCACGACGACGGGTGTCCCGAAGCGGAGCGACTCGATGGCTTCTCGCCCGATCGGCCCTGGCGAGCGCACGTCGACGGTCAGCGCCGCTCCAGCCATGAGTCGCCAGAGGTTCATGCGCGTTGCAGCCCAGGGTATATCGAAGCGCTGCCCGTCTGCCGAGGTCACGACCCATCCAGGTCGCCGCACCTCGGCAATGGAGACGTGGCCGAGGACGTGGCGCAGGTAGTCGTGCGGAGGGCACCGGCCGCTCGACCAATCGTCGTCGAAACCCGAGATGACGAGCACGTAGCGGCCAAAGGGTCTGAGGCCGGCCATACCGGCTCCCGCGGCCAGCCGGTTGACGGGAAGGGCAATCTCGAGGCGGTGCAAACGGGCGATGGCCCCATCCTCGAGAAGCCGGGCGATGCGATTGAACTCGCACCCCGAGAACGCGCCGATAGCGTCCACGGGGGCGAGCGACTTACGGAAGGTCGAGGAGGAGAGGACAGCGTCGTCACCGCACAGGGGAAGCAGCACGACCCGCGGTCGACTCTCTCCGACAGGAAGAGCGTTTCCCATCCAGAATGTTGCCGGACCGGCGAGGATGACCACATCGGGGTCGAGGCTCAGCATCTTCAGGAACGCTTCGCTTGAGGGCAGAGAAGCCTCTTCGAGGAGGCTCTGCGCGGCCAGCTCGGGCAGGATTCCTCCGGGTTGGCGCGTGAAACAGGCTCGCAGCAGGTCAGACCGCAGCAGGTCGTCTCGCCGGCCATGAGCTCCCACGCTGTCCCCACGGTCGGCCGGAGCAGAAGTTGAATAGACGGGGAAGACACCGTCATAACGCAGCGGCGGCTCTTGAGCCCGCGGGTCTGATCGGTCTTCGATGCTGACGACCGAGACGCTTGCCCGCAGCGCCAGCGCCCCGGCGACAAGGCGTGTGGCCGCCGCCCGCTCGCCCCAGTCCGAACCCCAGGAGTCGGCGACGATAACTACTCGCGGGCGCGGTGCGGTCGGCTCCGCCATGCCGGCAGAGACGGCAACGCCAGCAACATCGATAAGTTCGTCGTCCCGCCGGTCGGCGTCGCCTGGGTCAGCCATTCGCCCGTTCGTCGACGTGGTAGGCGAGATCGATCACGTCCGCGCGCACGGCTTCGATCAGGCTCAACTGTGCAACCCGATCATCGTCTACGCGTCTCGTTACGGCGTCGACGGCTCGGACGTTGACACCGAGATAGTGCTGGAGCCTGTCGAGGTAGGGACCCAGTACGACCATGACGACCCGGTGAGCGGCCCAGTGGATGGCGCCTCGGAGGCCGCGTCGACGCGGCGGCGCCAACAGCTCTCGGAGATCCCAGTTGTGGTGCATCCAATTCAGGTCCGGGTTCACGTGCACGGGGGTGCGGGGCAGGTTCATCAACGCCTGGCCGAAGGAGTCGGGCGGTACCCAGTGCTTCGGGGCTGCTGCCGCGGCCTCGCGCCGCGCAGCCCTCAGCTTGTCGACGACTCGCTGAGCGTCGACAGGAATGTCTCCCACTTCGCCTCATCTCCCTCGGTCGGTAGGCGGCAGTTGTTGTCGAACCGGCCCAAGTTGGGGTTGTAATAGGGGTCCCCGGAAAGCAGTAGCGACCGCCATCGGTTACGGAAGAAGGGTATCTCTCCCAGATCTCCGGTGTGGCCCCTGCTCTTGGACTCATAATGAATCAGCTCGGCAAGCGGCGTGTACACCACGACGAGCCCCTTCTCGCGAAGCCGCAGGCAGTAGTCGATGTCGCTGAACGCGATGGGCAGGTTCGAGTCGAAGCCGCCCAGCTCCTCGAAGACGGATCGGCGCGTCATCAAGCAGGCGCCCGTGACGGCGGACGTGTTGCGCGTGACGGTGGTGAGGGATAGATACCCGGCCTGCTCGGCGCTGAGGCCTTGCTGAACGTGTGACACACCCCGCCCCGCCCCGACGATGACACCGGCGTGCTGGATCGTGCCGTCCGGATACAGCAGCCGGGCGCCGACCGCACCCACCTCGGGCCTCTCTGCTTGGGCGACGAGAGCCGCCAACCAGCCCTTCGACTGTGCCTCGATGTCGTTGTTGAGGAAGAGCAAGAGCTCGCCCCGCGCCTTGCGGGCGGCCTCTTGGTTGATAGCCGCCCAGTCGAAGGGTCCCGGGGCAGCGACGAGGCGCACCCGGTGGTCGCGGGCGAGGTCCTCGAGGAGGGCTCGTGTCTCCGGCAGGGCGCTGTCGTTGTCCACGAGCAGCAGCTCGAAGTTGTCGTAACCGGGTTGCTCGATGAACGACCGGTAGCAGGCGGCCGTCAGAGCCGGCTCGTCGCGAAACGGGACGATTGCGCTGACGAGGTGCCCTGAGGACGGCGTGCGGATGAAGTGATAGCTGCCGGGCACGGTTGGGTGGTCTACGACCGTGGCCTCGACGCCTCGGCGGGCAGCGGCGTCCTCGAGGGCGCGGCGCCCCACCTCGAGGTCCCGCCCAACCCTGGCGCTGGAACGGGTCCGGCCGGCAGCCGACCTCCGGTGATAGAGGACTTCGGGTAGGTGGACGATGGCGCTTGTCACCTCGCTGACCCGCAGCATCAAGTCGTAGTCCTGTGCGCCGTCAAAGTCGGAGCGGAACCCGCCGAGAGTGGTGAGCAGCTCTCGCCGGACGACGAGCACGCGACCTAGGTACGCGTTCGACAGGAGCAAATCCGGGGACCAACCTGGCTTGAAGCTCGGTGTGTGCCTGAAACCCGCCTCGTCGATCTTGTCCTCGTCGGAGTAGATCAGATCCGCCTCCGGCTCGTCATCCAGCGTATGGGCCATGCGATCGAGGGCGGAAGGATGCAGCTCGTCGTCGTGGTCGAGGAAGACAGCGTATCGCCCGAGGGCGAGGGCGAGAGCATCGTTGGTAGCCTCAGAGACGCCACCGTTCGAGGCGCGAGCCATCACCCGGATTCGCTGATCGAGGGCGGCGAGTTCCATGAGGCTGCGCGTAAACTCAGCCTCACTGGAGGCGTCGTCGCACAGGCACAGCTCCCAGTCAGGGTAGTCCTGCGCCAGCACGGAGGCGACGCAGCGGTCGAGGAATCTCCCGGGGGTGCGGTGGCACGGGACGATGACGCTGAAGAGCGGTGGCCCCGACTTCGGCGGGACTCGGGCGGTCGCCGGAGGGTGCGCTCGTAGCTTGCGACCCCAGCGAGTGCGAGGCACGCTCCCCGCCGTAGGTGCGGCTCTCACTTCGCTCGCAGTGGCACGGGAGGTCCGGGATGCCTCACCCCGCTTCTTCAGCCAGGCGGTGTAGCCCTCACGATCCTCCGTCGCGTTGGGTGGATACGGATGGTTGGGTGTCGTCGGCGTGCCGACGGTGCCAGCAGCCTCTTTAGGTGATCGCAGGCCAATTGCGAGCGCCTCCGTGAGCCACTCGACGGATTGCCACACCCGACGGGAATCCCGTCGCTGATCGAGCAGGTAGCTCGTCCAGGGTGACTCCGGTGTAACGAGCTGGTGCTCGAATGACTTGTGCGGTCCGAGGAGTGCGACGAGCTCTTCGTAGAGCAGCTGCTGCGATTCCAGCACGATGGTGACAGGTTCCCCACGATCGGAAATCCCCGAGGAGTCGTTCACCTGCCCGTGCTCGACTCGCTCGTGGCGCAGGTTGGCGTCAAAGTCCAGATCGGCGTCAGCCGGAACGGCGCCGCCCTTCGCTGGGCCGCTTACGAGGGATCGCAGCCAGGAGAGGAGGCCTTCGCGCCATGCGGAGGGATTAGCGCAGGCGTCCGCGTAGGAGGAGACGTACACAGGGAGACCCGACAGAGCGGTGACGGCCCGATGCTGGTAGCGCTCCCAGAGGGCGAGGCCGACGGGCAGCTCGAGGCCGTCTCGCCGTTCGAGGGAGTGAGCGACCTCGAGGGGGTGACGCACGCAGAAGACACAGGCGATGGGTCGATCGATGACCTGACGCCAGAACGGGAGCAGGAGGGCGGTGCGCGGGTCCTTCCAGCACACGGCCCGGCGCGGATCGGGAAACACCCGCTGGAAGACGGCAGCCGACCGCCTCGCCACCGGTGCCAGCTCATCCGAGCAAGCCGGGTCAGGCGGCAGGTTGGGGGGATCGTCCCAAGCGCCCCCGAGGCGGCGGAGGAGGTCGTCGCTCTCCTCGAGGAGCGAGATGCTCTCGAAATGCCCGGCGCGACTGCTCGGGGAGCACCCGAGCAGGTCATCTTCTGCCGGCAGGCAGAGCCCGAGGGCGGAAAGAGTCGATGCCGTGGCCGAAGTCCCGCTTCTGCCCATCCCGACGACGAGGATGGCGGGCGCTGCAGTGGGCTCAGGCCCGCCGGAAGAGGGGCGACTGGTCACGACGAGCTACCGAGGCGCGACAGGGTCAACGGAGGCGGGGTGGTCCCGGTGACGCTCGTAGCACCACGCCATCGTACGCGTCAGCGGTCTGGATCTGCCACGATAGGGGCGTGACGAGTCCTGACCCGTCGCACGGGGTGGCATGACGGAGTTGACCGCCCCGGGCGTCTCCACCGAGCTCGTCGGCCGCAGAGTCAAGCTGCGGCCGCTGCGCGAGGAAGATTTCGAAGCGTGGCACGAGGTGAGGGCGAGGTGTCGGGATTGGCTGCTGCCCTGGGAGCCGCGGCCCGCCAACGCCCCCTATCCGCTGGAGGATCAGGCGAGCTTCCACGCCCGCTGCTCGATGAGGGAGCGGGAACGCCAGCTCGGTGTCGGCTTCGCCTTCGGCATCTTCGCCGGGCCTCGCTTCGTAGGCGAGGTGAACCTCTCCTCCGTGCAGCGAGGGCCGTTCCAGAACGCCTACGTGGGCTACTGGATGGACCAGCTGCACGCCGGTCGCGGCTACACGCCCGAGGCGTGCGTGCTCCTGTTCCGCTTCGCCTTCGAGGATCTCGGCTTGCACCGCCTGCAGATCTCGATCATCCCCCGCAACCGCCCGAGCCGCCGGGTCGCCCAGAAGCTCTGGCTACGGGGGGAGGGCATCGCCCTTCGCTATCTCGAGATCGACGGCAAATGGGAGGACCACGTTCGTTACGCCATCACGAGCGAGGAGTGGAACGAGCGGCGTGATCGGTACTTGCGGCAGTGGCTGAGCGATCCGATGACCTTCTGACACCGGCTGACCACGCTTCGGCGGTGATGACGCGAGCGGTCGGGTCGTCCAGCGACTCGGCTCAGCCGTCGGACTGGCGCACGACGGCGGGCGAGTGCTTGAAGAAGGCCTCCACGTCGGGGTCGTACTGATAGGCAGGGATCTGGTTGCCGATCGCTCGCCCCAGACGCATGGCTTCGGCATAGCGCTCCACGGCACCGGCGGAACTCGTGGAGAACTCGAAACCTGCCATCTTCAACCGCGTCGTGTCGATGCCCCTGCCGTATCGGAGCAGGCTCTCGAGCTCGCCTGGGAGGTCGAGCACGCCGAGCCGGATCAACGGCACGGCTGCCTGCCGAGTGAAGACGGGCGAGATCGGCAACCGCCAGACTCCGGCGATCTTGGCCACCTCGCTCACGGGGATCTTGCCGTCGCCGGCGACGTTGTAAGTGCCCCCGATGGTCTCGAGGACGACGGTCTCGATGCAGCGGACGACGTCTTCCTCCGCGACGAATTGGATGAGGGGATCGAAGCCGGCGATGCAGGGCATCACGCCCCGAGCCAGGTTCCGGCTGATCGGCGTCGTGATCTGCTTGCCGAGGACGTTGGCGAACCGGAGCAGGGTGACGGTCACGTCCGGGTTCTCGTCGGCGAAGTCCCGCACATAGCTCTCGACCTCGGTGAGGGAGCGTTCGAGGCGTGACCGCGGAGGCCGCGAGCGGGGCGTGTCCTCCGTGAACCAAGCGGGATCGGACGGGTGGGCCCCGTAGACGAGGGAGGAGGACTTCACCACGACCTGGCGCACGGAGGAGCTGGCCGCCCCGGCAGCGGCCAGCAGGTTCATCGTCCCGATGACGTTGATTTCGTGCAAGGCCCTGCCCGACATCGACGACGAGTCCACGACGAGGAATGTGTGCACGATCGTGTCCACCTGCGTAGCCCGCACGATGCGGGCGAGCAGCGAGTAGCTGTTGTCCGCGCGGACGTACTCGGTCCGCTCCAGCGGCACCGAAGGCGTCCGGGTCCCCATGCCGAGGAGCATCTCGACCTCGGGCTCTCGCTCCAGGGCGGCCGCCACTCGACCTCCCCAGAACGTGTCCAGACCCGTGAGAAGTATCCGCCTGCCCATCAGCCGAACCAGATGCTGCGACGGTGCGAGAGCATGTCGTGAAGGGCCGCTTGCAGCTGGAGGCGGATGGCCTCGGACTCGTCCAGAATCCGACCGCGGGGGTACTTACTGAGCCCCGGAGGGACGTCGAAATGAACCGGCTCGAGGACGCGGAAACGGAACTTCGCCGGCAGGTAGATGACGGACCCGAAGAGGGGGCCGAGAAGGAGATGGTTGGCGGTCACGGGCAGGTAGGGCACCTTCAGCATCTTGGCGACGGTGGGGAGGCGGAAGAGGATGGGCATCGACTCCTCCGCCCCGACGACGGCGATCGGGACGACGGGTACGCCCGCCCGCATGGCCGTCTCCACGAAGCCTCCCCGCCCGAAGCGCCGCAACTGGTACCGCTCCGAGGCGAGCTTGCTGGGCCCCTTCGTCCCCTCCGGGAACACGAGAGCGAGCTGCTGATGATCGTGCAGGATGCGGTGGGCGTTGTCGGGGTGCGCCGGCACGCCACCAGTGCGACTCCATCCAGTGCCGATGGCAGGGACTGTGCGGAAGAAGTAGTCGGCGAGGCCGTAGACGGGCCGCCGCAGCTCCTCTTCGATCCCCTGCATGATCATGGGGGCATCGGAGGGGAGGGCGCCGGCGTGATTCGCGACGAGCAGGGCGCCCCCGCTCGTCGGGATGTTGGCGAGGTCCTCCCATTCCACCCGGAACCACGTCCGGTAGTAGAAACCCCCGAGCTTTCGTGCCGCCCGTCGCCACCGCTCCGACCGCCCCCACTCGTCGACGTCGGTGCGGCGGGCGGGATCCGCCAGTGGGTCCTCCGGCTGGGGTTCGAGCCCGGGGAAGCGCAGCATGCGCGCCACGCCTTCCTCCGAGTCCGGCCCGCCCACGATCCGTGCGGGTTCTCGCGCCATCGAGGTTGGATCGTACAACGTCATCGCTGCCTCGCCGCCGAGGCCACTCCGAGGGTTATGGGCGCCCCATGCCGACGAAGCCGTTCCAGTACATCTGGTAGTACGCCACGTTCGTCCCGGTCTCAGCCGCCTGAATGATCGTCTGGGTTCCGTACGGTCCCGACCCGACATACATGGCGACGTGGGTGATCGGCCAGGGGCCGTCATTGGCGAAGTGGTAGAAGATCAGGTCGCCCGGTTCGATCTGTGATGGCGAGATGTGGGTCGACTCGGCGTACTGCGCCGTCGCCCCGTGCTCGAGATAGATGCCCGCAGCCTCCCAGGCGAGCATGGTCAAGCCGGAGCAGTCGACGCCCGTTCGGCTGGCGCCTCCCCAGACGTAGGGCACTCCGAGGTACGTCTCGGCGGCCTGCACGGCCTCGTCGCCTGCGGCGTTCGAGCCGGCAGGCACGAGGGGAGCGTAAGCCCCCGTGTCACCACCCGGACCCGAGTTGCCGCCCCCTCCGTTCTTGGCAGCTGCCGCTGCGGCGGCGGCCTGTTCCTCCTCCAACTTGCGAGCGCGGGCGGCCGCAGCGGCCGCGAGGGCCTTCTGACGCTCGATGATCAAGGTGCCGAGGCGCCCCCTCACCTGTTTGAGGATGGCCGTCACCTGAGCGGTCTCGGTCTCGGCCGTGTCGCGGGCCTGCAGCTCGGTGGCCACGGTTACCGCCGCGGCTCGTTCCTGTGCAGCCTGCACCCTCGCCTCGGCCGCAACGCGATCCTTCGCCACGGCGATGGCGTGCTCGGCGTTCTGCAGCTGGTCGGTCACACTGCCTGCGTAGGCGGCGATGCTGCCGGCATCGGACACGCTGCCGTCGATGACGGCCAGGGCGGCGGCGGCGCCGTTATCGGTCACGTATGCATCGATGGCGGCGATGCGGAGGTTCGTCATTGCAAGCGCGAGGTTCCGGCGCAGTACCGCGAGTGCAGCTCGTGTACGTCTCAGTCTCGCCTGGTCTTGCGCCAAGGTGATGAGCGCCTCGTCGTAGGCTTCCGCCGCTGCCTGGATGTCGTCCTGGTCGGTGGTCAATTCGTTGGCAAGGGCATTGGCCTGTTTGCGCAGGTTGTTGATCTGCCCAGGCGTAGGGCCGGAGGCCGAAGCCGAGCCGGCGGTCCCCAAGATGGCGACCGTGCTCACGAGGACCGTGGCCGCGACGGCAAGAGCCGCCCACCGCCCGCGTGAATGCCGGTCCTTGCCCACAGATAGTCAACTTTGGCCACATGCAGCACAAATGTCAACTTCTACCACGTTCGCAACAGGGTGGATCATGGACAACGGACTACGGTTCCGGCAGTCGCGGTGCGATCGACGGCGAGGTGAGATGCCAGCAGTAGTCGTGGAGACCCGTCACGGACGCATCCGTGGCACAGACGAGGACGGGCTCATCGTCTTTCGCGGGGTTCCGTACGCCGCCGCACCGGTTGGGCGCCGTCGCTTCCGGCCGCCGCGACCGCCTGAGAGCTGGAGTGACGTCCGCCCGGCGATCGAGTTCGGCCCGATGTGCCCGCAGCCTCCTGCGTCCGTGCTCGAGTCGATCCCGGGCGATCCGAGCGAGCGGTCCGAAGACTGCCTGACCTTGAACATCTGGACACCGGGTCTCGATGCCGCCAACCGCCCGGTCATGGTCTTCCTGCACGGCGGGGGCTTCACGTCCGGCTCGTCGTCGGTCTCGGTGTACCACGGCGCTGCCCTCGCTCGTCACGGCGTCGTCGTCATCACGCTGAACTATCGCCTCGGGGTCTTCGGTTGGCTGGCGCATCCCGCCCTGGGCGACTCTGAGGGTCGCTCCGGCTTCGGCAACTGGGGGCTGCGTGACCAGATCGCAGCCCTCGGCTTCGTGCGTGAGCACGCCTCTCGCCTCGGCGGTGATCCCGGAAACGTCACGATCTTCGGGGAGTCAGCGGGAGCGATGTGCGTGGCCGCTTTGTTGGCGGCTCCCGAAGCGCGAGGCTTGTTCCGGCGGGCGATCATGCAGAGCGGGGCCGCCGCCGCCATCGGCGCGGCCGAGGCGACGCGGGTGGCTGAAGCGGTCGCGGTCGAGCTAGGGCTTGGCGCTCTCTCCCGTGACGCCCTGCTGGCGCGGCCGGTCGAGGATCTCCTCGCCGCCCAGCAAGCCGTGGCCGCTGCCGTACCGGCGAATGGTCTGGCCTTTCAGCCGGTGGTGGACGGTGGCGCTCTCTTGCAGCATCCGGCCGCGGCCATCGCCGCCGGGTCGGCCGACGGCGTCGACCTGCTCGTGGGCACCAATCGGGACGAATGGGCCCTGTTCACTCTCGGGGCCACCGGTCAGCAGGAGATCGACGAAGGTCGGCTCCTCAGGCTCGTAGCCTCCACGATTCGAGCGGCGGGCCTTGCCGAGCGGGTCCCGGCCGAGGAGTTCATCGAGGTGCACCGCCGGGCTCGTGCTGCTCGCGGCGAGCCGGTTGATCCCCCCGCTCTCTACACGGCGCTCGGCTCGGACTGGGTGTTCCGTGTCCCCTCGATGCGCTTGTTGACGGCGCAGAGGTCACACCGCGGGGGAACCTACGCCTATCTGTTCGACTGGGAGACCCCGTTCGCCGGGGGCGGGCTCGGGTCCTGTCACGCTCTCGAGCTTCCCTTCGTCTTCGGAACGCTGGACAACCCCTTCGTCGCCCTCTTCACCGGCAGCGGGCCCGAGGCGGAGGCGCTCTCCGCTTCGATGCAAGCGGCATGGGTGGCTTTCGCCCGCACGGGTGACCCGTTCCTGGCCGGTGGCTGCCCTTGGCCCGTCTACTCCCCTTCGGACCGCGCGACGATGCGTCTTGGACGGGAGATCGAGCCGGTGTTCGCGCCGATGGAGCCGGAACGGGCATGGTTGGACGATCACCTCGGTCCGTTCGGTGAGATGGAGAGGAG
>DASPSK010000015.1:0-14781 GCA_035623975.1 Acidimicrobiales bacterium
CCGCGTCGTAGGTGGCGAGCCCGTGGTCGTAGAGGCCAAGCGGGCTCCGCCGGCCGACGATCTCGAGGCCGCCGCCCGGCGTGAAGCGCAACCGCACCTCGCCCGTCACGAAAGCCTGCGTGCTCGCCATGAAGGCCGAGAGGGCCTCGCGCAGCGGCGAGTACCAGTAGCCGTCGTAGGCGAGCTCGGCGAAGCGAGGCTCGAGCCGCGCCTTCTCGTGGGCCACGTCCCGCTCGAGCGTCATCCCCTCGAGGTCGAGGTGGGCGGCGATGAGGGCGAGCGCCCCTGGGCACTCGTAAACCTCGCGGCTCTTGATGCCGACTCGGCGCCCCTCCACCATGTCGACCCGCCCGAACCCGATCGAGCCGGCGGTGGCATCGATCCGGTTAATGAGCTCGACGAGGTCGAGCCGTTCGCCGTCCAGGCTGACGGGCACCCCGCCCTCGAAGCCCACGACGACCTCGGACACCTCGGTCGCCGTCGGCACGGTGCGGGTGAACACGTCGGCCGGTGGCGCCGCCCAGGGGTCCTCGAGGATCCCGCACTCGATCGAGCGCCCCCAGAGGTTCTCGTCGATCGAGTAGATGCGGTCGCGGGAGATCGTGATGGGGAGGTCGTGTTTCTCGGCGTAGTCGATCGTCTGCTCCCGCGTCATCCCCCAGGTGCGCACGGGGGCGACAATTTCGAGGTCAGGGGCGAGCGCCCGCGTGGCTACGTCGAAACGCACCTGGTCGTTGCCCTTGCCGGTGCAGCCATGGGCGACCGCCACGGCGCCGAACCGCCTGGCGTTCTCCACGAGGTGCTTGACGATGAGCGGCCGCGACAGGGCCGAGACGAGCGGGTAGCGACCCTCGTAGCGGGCATTGGCCGCCAGCGAGGGCATGAGGACGTCGTGGGCGAACTCCTCCTTTGCATCGACGACGATCGCCTCGATGGCGCCGGCGGCCCGGGCGCGCTCTGGCAGGGGGGAGAGATCGCCGCCCTGGCCGACATCGACGGCGACGGCGATGACCTCGTAGCCGAGCTCGGCCCGGAGCCAGTGCACGGCCACGGACGTGTCGAGGCCTCCTGAATATGCGAGCACCACGCGGGGTCCCATGTGATCCGACCTTCCTCTCCGGCGCCTCCGCGCCGTCCCCTCGGCTGGCGCCGAGCGTACCGACTCCTTCACCTGCTGCGATTCGTGCCGTTCTCGCCCGACCCGCCCGCGCCACCGGGTGCGAGCCGCCCGGTGGCCTCGGCGGCCCGCCGGCGCCTAGAGGCCGGCCATCTCCGCCAGCCGGTCCGCCAGCTCAGCTCCGCCGCTCTCGGCCGCCGCCACGACGAGAACCGTGTCGTCTCCGGCGACCGTCCCGATCACCCCTTCGACACTCGTGCGGTCGAGGGCGGAGGCCACCACGTGAGCCGAGCCCGGTGGCGTCCGCAGGACGACGATGTTGCCCGACGAGGCCATGTCGACGACCCATTCGCCCAGCACTCTGCGCAGGTGCTCGGTCGGCACGACCTGGTCCTTCGGCAGCTCGGCGAGGGCGTAGACCGTGCGCTCCATCCCCGGGACGCGCACCTTGAGGGCGCCGATCTCCTCGAGATCACGCGACACCGTTGCCTGCGTGGCGTAGATGCCCTCCGCCGACAGCAAGTCGGCAAGCTGCTCCTGGCTCGTCACGGTGTGGTCCGTGAGGAGCTGGCCGATCACGTGCCGTCGCCGTGCCTTCGACACCCTCCTGCTCGCCTCGCCCCCGTCGGCGGCGGCCTCGCCCCCGTCGGGGACGGGACTGATCCGAGCCCCGCGCGCCTCGCTCATACCGGTACCTCCAACCTGTGATCCCCGTGCAGCCCGCTGGCTTCCGCCTCCAGCATGAGGAACTCGAACAGCCCTCGGGTGGCGTGCATCCGATTCGTCGCCTGCTGCCACACGAGGCTGTGTGGTCCGGCAAGCACCTCGGCGGTGATCTCCTCGCCGCGGTGCGCCGGCAGGCAGTGGAGCACGATGGCGTGAGCAGCCGCCCTGCCCACAAGGGCCTCGTCGACGGTGTAGCCGGCGAAGGCGGCGCGCCGGGCGTCGGTCTCGTCCTGCCCCATCGACACCCAGACGTCGGTGTAGACGACGTCCGCTCCGGCCACGGCCTCCTCCGGGGAGGCGCACGCCTCGACGCGCCAGGCGGCGGGCACCCCGCCGGACCCGTCCTCGAGCCCGTAACCGGGCGGGGCGGCGACGCGCACGCTCGCCCCGAGGGCCGACGCCGCCCCGACGAGCGAGCGACAGACGTTGTTGGCGTCGCCCACATACGCGATGACGCGGCCGTGCAGGCTCCCGAAGTGCTGTTGGATCGTGAGGACGTCTGCGATCGCCTGCAGGGGGTGCTCGCGGTCGGAGAGCAGATTGACCACAGGGACGTTCTCGCCGGCGCCGTCCAGGCTGGCGGCCATGCGCTCCAAGGTGGCGTGACGCTCGACCCGGGCGGCGAGGATGACGTGGTAGCAGGCCAAGGTGCGGGCGACGTCTTCGGCCGTCTCGCGGGTGTCGATGCCCACCTCGTCGGCGCGGATGGTGACCGGATGGCCCCCGAGCTGGACGACCGCCATCTCGCAGGCGTTGCGAGTCCGTGCCGACGGACCCTCGAACACGAGGGCCACGCCGAGACCGGTGAGCAGGCGCGAGGCCGGCGGGGAGGACGAGCGGTGGAGCACGTCGGCCAGCTCTTCGGGACGAAGGTCGGAGATCGTGAGCAGGTGGCGTGTCACCGGAGCCCCCCGAGGACGGACCGAAGGATGGCGACGGCTTGGTCGATCTCGGCATCGGAGACCGTGAGCGGCGGTGCCAGGCGGACGACGCCCGCCACGGGGGCGTTGACGACGAGACCGCGGGTGAGGGCGGCGGCCACGACTGCCTTGGCGTCGATGCCGGGCGCAAGCACGGCGGCAAGCAAGAGGCCCTCGCCGCGCACCTCCGACACGCCGTCGATGCCGCCAAGCCCGTCGGCCAGCCGCGCGCCCGCACGAGCCGCCAGCGAGGGGGCGTCGATCTCCTCCATCACTTCGAGAGTGGCAAGGGCGGCGGCGCAGGCGAGCGGCTGGCCGCCGAAGGTGCTGCCGTGATCTCCCGGCTGGAAGGCGCCGGCCACCTCCGCCCGCGCCCAGCAGGCGCCGATGGGAAAGCCGTTGCCGAGCGCCTTGGCCACCGTCACGATGTCCGGCCGGATGCCGGCTCGCTGGAAGGCGAACCAGCGGCCCGTGCGTCCAAGCCCCGTCTGGATCTCGTCGGCGATGAGCAGGATGCCGCGCTCGTCGCACAGATCGCGCACGGCCTTCAGGTACCCGGGTGGCGCCGGCACGACCCCGCCCTCTCCCTGGATCGCCTCGAGGAGGACGGCGGCGACTTTTGCCCCGCTCGTGGCCTCTTCGAGCGCCGGCACGTCCCCAAAGCCCACGTGCTCGAAACCCTCCGGCATCGGCTCGAACCCCGCGTGCTTCTCGCTTTGCCCGGTCGCGTGCAAGGTGGCGAGCGTCCGCCCGTGGAACGAGCCCCAGGCCGACACGACGACGTGGCGGGCGCTCTCGCCCGGAGGCGTCGAGCGGCTGAAGTAGCGGCGCGCCAGCTTGATGGCGCACTCGTTCGCCTCCGCCCCGGAGTTCGCGAAGAACACCCGCCCCCCGGCCGCCGTACCGTCGCCGACGAGGCGGTCGAGGGTGCGGGCGAGCCGATCGCCAAGCTCGTTCCCGAACAGGTTGGACACGTGCACGAGCCTCTTGGACTGGCGCTCGACGGCGGCGGCCACCCGCGGATGGGCGTGGCCGAGGGACGTGACGGCGAGCCCGCTCAGGAAGTCGAGGTACTCCTTGCCGTCCGAGTCGCGAAGCACGGTGCCGCTCCCGCTCACGAACGTCACCGGCGCCGCCGCGTACGTCTGCATGAGAGCCGATGCCGGTGCCGTCTCTGTCGTCATCTCGGGACCACCATGGTGCCGACTCCTTCCGGTGTGAGCAGCTCGAGTATGAGGGCGTGCTCGACGCGGCCGTCGAGCACGTGGGCGCTGGCGACGCCATGACGTACCGCCCGCGCGCAGGCCTGCGCCTTCGGGATCATGCCGCCGGCGATCACGCCCGTGGCAACGAGGGCGTCGACGTCGTCGGCGCAGAGCCGGGAGATCAACGTGTGCGAGTCGCCCGGCTCCCGGCGGATGCCATCGACGTCGGTGAGGAACACGAGCTTCTCGGCCTCCAACGATTCCGCCACGGCGCCGGCGACCGTATCGGCATTGATGTTGTAGGCCTGGCCGGCGAGATCGGATCCGATCGTGGCGACCACGGGCACGAGGCCCTCGGCCACGAGGCGGAGCAGGATGGAGGCGTCCACGGAGTCGATGTCGCCGACGTATCCGAGGGAGGGATCCCGCTGCGAGGCCACGATGAGCCCGGCGTCCTCGCCCGAGAGGCCGACGGCGAGCGGGCCGTGAACGTTGATGGCCCCGACGATGTCTCGATTGACCTTGCCGACGAGCACCATGCGGGCGATGTCGAGGGTTTCGGAGTCCGTCACGCGCAGGCCGTCCCGGAACTCGGGCACCTTGCCGAGCCGCTCCATGAGGGCGCCGATCTGCGGCCCTCCGCCGTGCACGACGACGGGGAGCATGCCGATCGAGCGCAGCAGCACGATGTCCTCGGCGAACCTGGAGAGCGAGGCTCGCTCCTCGCCGATGGCGCTGCCGCCGTACTTGGCGACGACGATCCGGCCGACAAAACGCCGGATGTACGGGAGGGCTTCGCACAGCACGGCGGCCTTCGTGGCCACCGGCAGGCGCGCCGCCGCTCGCGAGTGTGTCGTCCCGTCGGCGGCTTCCTCGACACCCCTGGCGGTCACGGCGAGAGCCCAACGAGCGGGAGGCCGGCGGTCTCCGGCAGGCCGAGGGCGACGTTGGCCGCTTGGATCGCCTGCCCGGAGCCGCCTTTGACGAGGTTGTCGATGGCCGAGAAGACGATCACCCAGCCGGTGCGGTCGTCCGCCCGGGCCGTCAGGTGCACGACGTTCGACCCGTAGGCGTCCGCCGTCGACGGCAGCCCGGCCATGACATTGACGAACGGGTCGTTGGCGTAGGCCTCGGTGAGGGTCTGCAGGAGGGACTCGGTCGTGACAGCATGGGCAGGGCGGGCGTAGCAGGTCGTGAGGATTCCCCGCGTCATGGGGGCGAGGTGGGGCGTGAACAGCACCTCGGCACCGATGACCTGCTCCATCTCCGGCGTGTGGCGGTGATCGAGGACGCCGTAGGGCGCGTAGCGCTCGTTGGCGAGCGGATGATGGAGGTTCGCCGACGGCGACTTGCCCGCGCCCGAGGTGCCCGTGGCGCCATCGACGATGATGCCGGTTGCCTGCAGGATGCCTGCGTTCACGAGCGGCCGCAGCGCCACTGCCGCCGCCGTCACGTAGCACCCCGGCGCCGCGATCAAACCTGCGCCGGCGAGCCGTCGCCGGTAGAGCTCGGGAAGTCCGTACACCGCCCTCGGGAGGAGCTCCGGAACGGAGTGCTCCCACCCGTACCAGCGTGGGTAGGCGGAAGCGTCCTGCAGGCGGAAGTCCGCCCCCAGGTCGACGACGAGGCCGACCCGCCCGTAGAGGGCGGACACGACCTCCTGGGAGGCGCCGGACGGCAAGGCGACGAACACGAGGTCGAGCTCCTCGAGGGCGCCGGGATCGAGGCTCTCGACGAGGAGGTCCCGGTAGGCACGCCCGAGGGCCGGGTAGACCTCGCCGATCCTCGTCCCCGCCGTCGAGTCCGCTTGGGCGATGGCGACGTCGAAAACAGGATGATCGGCCAGCAGACGCAGCAGCTCGGCCCCGAGATAGCCCGTCGCCCCGGCGACTCCGCATTTCATCACATCATTATGCAGGGTATTGCATAAGTATGCAAACCGTCGGTGCGACGGCTTTGCACCAGAAGGTCCAGGTCGGGCCGTGATTAGGTGCAAGCGGGGTTTCTGCACCAAAAAGCCGAACGCCCGCGCCAGTAGACATCGGTGCAGGCGTACCCTGCGGCGTGCGTCTGAACTGGATTCGGCGGATACGTCGTCGGCTCCCAAGGGGCTTGGCTGACGTGGGCAAGGTCATGCTGGTCCCTGGCGGTATAGGCGGGCTCTTGTCATGGGTTGCGGCCGTGAGTGCCAGCGATCACAAGCTGCACTACATCGCACCGGCGTCTGTCGTGGAGACGGCGGTCGTGTTGATGGGCGTCCTGATGTGGCTAGCACCAACGCAGCCCGATCCGACGATTGCGGCAGTGGAGAGGGAGCATGCGACGACTCGCGCTCAGATGGAGCAGGAGCATGCCGTCACCCGCAATCAGATTCAGCAACTCACGCAGCTCTTGACTGAGCCTCAGGTCACTGTGGGAGCAACGGGAGCGACTGGGCCACTCCGAGTAGACAACAAGAATCCGATTCTCCCCTACTACCAGCGTGGGACCGCCATCGGTTACAGGCCGTGGGGAACCGGTGTCATCCTGCCGCCTCCCATCGGATCGCCCTACAACCCCCCTGGGAGGATCACCGACGACGAGGAGGAGGGGTGAGTCGATCAGCCTTGCCGCTCCGCGAACTGCGGCATCTCCAGTCCCATCTCGTGAATGGCACCGATCAGGCAGCAAAGGTTGTGCGCTACGACCTTGCACAGGACCTCGTTCATCATGCCTGTGTCGGACTTCGACCGGAGCGAGTCTCCGAACTTCCGCTTGATCATGGAGAAGGTCGTCTCGACGTTCGATCGCTGGTGGTAGCGGGTGAGGAAGGTGTCCCGCTGGTAGGCGAAAAGGTGCTGCATCTTCACCCAGGCGGGCGCCCAGGGAAGGGGCTTCCAGTTCGGCACCGCGGTCACGGCGGCGGCGGCGTCGGGGCCTGCCTTGAACGGGCCGGTGGTCGCTCGGAAGGGAATGTACGGGTTGCCGCCCGCGTCAGCCACGACCTGAAGGTTCTTGCGGCTGGAGTACGCCTTGTCGGCCGTGACGTCGTGGAGGGTGAAGTTGGCGGCGGTGTCGGCTACGAGCTGAGGGAACTGCGGAGAGTCGGCGCCCTTGTAGCCGGTCATCTCAACGGCGGTGACGACGTTCGTGAGCACGCCCGTCATGGCGTGAAGCTTCACCCATTCCCGCTTCGACTGCTCCTTGCCCCACTTGTGGTCGTACCAGCGGACGAAGCGGCTGGTCGTGAAGCCGCTGGAGTCGGCGGCGAAGTCCTGCTCTATTTCCTTCAGCGGCAGGGCCGACAGGGTGACCAGTTCCTTCAAGATCGGCGTCATCTCGGGCGAGCGGAGGTAGCGGAGGACCGAGTTGAAGTGTGGGTCGCTGTCGGTCAGCCCCTTGTCGTGAGCCTCGCGAACGTCGCTGTCGAAGCGGCGAGCCGAGAGCCCGGAGTAGACGCGGGAGATGGCCTCGAAGGCCATGTCGCTCATGGGCAGACGGGGCCGTCCTCGGCCCTGTGGTGCCTGCGGGATGGTCGAGCACAGGTCGGCCAGCATGGGGAGGAACGTCTCCTTCTCGTGGCACTGAGCGGCGTTGTAAGCCGTCCATGCCTGCGTGTAGGTGACCTTGACCTCTTCGGCCACGACTTCTCCGTCGGCGCCGTACTCGCGGCGCACGGTTATCTCCACGGCGAACACGTGCTTGCAGGGAAGGCCGCGCAGCTCATAGTCGGGGCAGTCGCAGCCCCACTGCGAGGCGTCAGCCTCGATCGGGTGGAGGAGGGACACGACATAGGCGCCGTGCCCAGTCTGCGACGGGACGATCCATCCGTGCTTCGACTTGCGAAGCGGCATCGTTGCTGCGATCTGCATTCCTCGAAGCTCTCGTGCATCCATCTCTCTGTACCCTCCGGTATATCCCTAGAGAGAATATACACGAACCGTACCTTGCTGTCTATACCTAGGAGGTATATTCTTGAACTCAGATACCATCGAACTGATAGCGGGGTGCAAGGTGAAGGTGACCGTGGACGCGTGGCGCTGCGAGCGTTGCGAGCACACCTGGGTGCCGAGGGACTGGGACACGGAGCCGCGTGTGTGCCCCAAGTGCAAGTCGCCGTACTGGAACAAACCGCGGCGTCGGCCGAAGGTCTCCTCCAACTAGCGCGAAACGAGGTACCGTTCTCCACCAGTGCGCCCAGCACGACTCGAACGTGCATCCTGAACCTTCAGAGGGGTCCGCTCTTTCCTGTTGAGCTACGGGCGCTGGCTGGCACCGAGGGGGTCGGGGTGCACTCCCGGCCCTCTCGGCGTCAGCCGTTCACCTACTTACAAGGGTGTAACTCACACGGTAAGGGTTCGGGGCCGTGCTGGTGGCGGACCCCATGAGCGACGACGACTTCGCCCGTAGCGACAACCAGACTCTTTGGTTGACCGAGTACCTCACCTTTGCGAGTGCGCGCCTGCTCAGCCGACTTGGCGCAAGCAAGAACGCGCCCTGGGTGAAGCGATACGAGGTCCTATATGCCTTAGCTCGCGCACTGGGCTTCAACCCTGACGACCTGTCCCTGACCGCTCTCAGGGTGCTCGATGGCATGGTGCAACCGCTCGGGGACGCGATGAACGCCCATGGGGATGACTGGGTGAGTTTGCTCCACGAGCAAGAGCACCACCGAATCGTTGCTGCCGCCACCCAGGACCTGACCTTGGGCCAGATGGAGCAGGCGATAAGCGACTTTCGTTGCGGGCGTGAGCGCGTGAATTGTGAGGCCCGCGAGGCGGCAGACGCGCTGCGTGCCATTCTCGATCGCAAGCTGGCCACCCAACTCGTGAAGGTCTTTGCTTCCCAGTCCCGGACAAGGATGAAGCGATGAGAGTTCTGGTGCAGATGGCCGAGTTTGGGTGCAAGGGGCCGTTGTGGTGCAAAGCCCGGTGCGACGGTGCGACGGTGCGACGGTGCGAAGCCCGGGTCCTCGGGTCCTTTATGCACCAAACGGCCTGCCCCGCACCGTGCGAACTCGTGGGACGAGAAGGCTGTCTCTCCCGGGTGACCTCCTCGTCCTGATGACGACGCTGACCGCGAGCTAGTTCGCACCGTTTCCGCGCCGATTCACTGGCGGTGCCGTTGGGGAGCCTCGCACGCAATCAAGGCTTTCGGCCTACAATCGCCCGCGGGAGCCGGCGGCCTCGTTGAGAGGCCCGGATCGGGGGGGTATGCCCGACGTCTTTGTGTCGTACTCGCGGCAGGACTCGCTGTTCGTCACACGCCTGGCTGATGCCATCTCGTCAAGCGGCAAGCAGGTGTGGCTCGACACCGAGGGCATCGAGGACACAGAGGTCTTCCCGCTTGCCATCCGATCGGCGATCGAGTCGTCCGACGCCTTCCTCTTCGTCATCTCGCCTGCCTCGCTCACTTCGCGCTTTTGCGAACAGGAAGTCGATTACGCCGTCTCGCTGAACAAGAGACTCGTGCCTGTCCTCCTCACCCACGTGACCGACGAGGTGCTCCCTGCACCGATCCGGGACCGAAGCTGGATCCCCTTCGACACCGACACCGCATTCGAGGATTCCGTCGACCGTGTGCTCACCGCGCTCGACACCGACCTCGAGCACAGGCGAAATCACACTCGCTGGCTCACCAAAGCCATCGAGTGGGACGGGGAAGGACGTGAGGCGAGCCTTCTCTTGCGCGGCAACGAGCTGCGGGCGGCCGAGCAGTGGTTGGCAGGCACGAGCGAGCGATCCGATCCGGCACCGACGACTCTGCAGCGCGAGCACCTCCTCGCCAGCCGTCAGGCAGCTGGACGGCGGAGCCGCGTTCTCGTCACCGGCAGCCTCGTTGTCAGCCTCGTCGCTGTCGGCCTGCTCGTGTTCGCCCTCATCGCCCGCGGTCAGGCCGTCAACGAGAAGGTGCAGGCGAGCGCGCAGGCTCTTGCCACCGAGAGTGAGAACGATCTCGCCATCGATCCTGAAGCTTCCATCATCCTTGCAATGCGGTCCGTGCAGGAGCGTGCCACCGCCCAGTCGATGCTCGCCCTCAGAGAGTCGCTCGACTCTTCGCCGCTCCTGGCGTCGTTGCCGACGGTGGCGGCACCCACCCTCTGCAACGGGCCGACGCCGGCGGTCGCTTTTGAGCCCGGCTCCGACGAGGTGGCCGAGAACGCCTGCAGCGCCGGCATCCTCCTCACCAACGCCATGGAGGGCGGGAAGGTCGTCCGCCACTTGTCTTCCATCTCGAGTGGGACGGCTCTCTCCTATAACCCGGCCGGCACTCTGCTTGCGCTCGGAACGCTCTGGGGCGTCAGTCTCCTAAGTCCGACGACTGGTGCGGTGGAAAGAGTGCTCCTTTTGGGGAACACTCCGGGCGCGGTGAGCTTCAGCCCGAATGGAGCCTTACTCGGCGCCGCCGCCGACGGCTTCGGGGAGCAGAGCGCCCTCTTCAACGTTGCCACGGGTCATGAGATTCTCCTCGGAGGCTCGGCCAATACCCATGGTTACGCCAGCAACAACAGCTCGCTGTCCTTCACACCGGACGGTCGTTTCGTCGTGGCAGCCCCCGGGGCAGGAGGTGCCACGCCCGTCTACGCCACGGCCTCCGGCGTCCTCGTGCGGACGCTCGACACCGGGCCGGTCAGCCTGGAGGACTACCCCAGCTATACCGCCACGAGCCCGAACAGAACCGTTCCCCTCCTCGCTGTTGCCTTCAACACGGACTCGGGCAACGGTCGAGTCGAGATCTGGAACACCCAAACCTGGAAGGAAGAGTTCGTCCTCACGACGACCGCGGGCGTCCAGTACACCGGGCTTGCCTTCAGCCCCGACGGGAACCGGCTGGCCTTGGCGGAGGCGAACGGCTCAGCCTCCGTCTGGTCCATCCCAGCCAGAAGCGAGATCGTGTCCTTGTCGGGTCAGACGGAAGCCATCGAGTCGATCGCGTTCAGCTCCAACGGAACAGAGGTTGCCACTGGCTCCGACGACGGGACTGTCCGGGTCTGGCGGGCGGTTGGGCCCGAGCTGGCGGATTTGTATCTCAGCGGAAAGATCAAGAGCGTAGGCCTCACGCGTAGTCGTGTCGTCGTGGCATCGCTCGACGGCCGGCAAATCGAGGTCACGGTCTGGAGTCGCTCTTCTCCTCTGGGTACTGCCCCGGCAGAAGTCGGTTCCGGCTTCGTGATCCCGGGGAGCTCATCCTATGACGTCGTCAGCGTGAGCCCCGATGGTAGGTATGTTGCTGACTTCGGCAATACCCCCAACGGCACCTGTGGTTCTCCGCTATGTCCCTCCGGTCTCGTCGACGTCTACGTCGTGGGGTCATGGCAACGCCTTGGTTCCTATCCCGTGGCTGGGGCCGAGGCAATTGCCTGGAGCCCGAACGACGGTGAGTTGGCCGTGGGGGCGCAGGCCCTCGAGGTCGTATCCCTCAAGACCAAGTTGGCCGTGGCATTCAACGTCCCAGGTGCTGAACAGTGTGGAACCGACGGCTCGCCAACCTTCTCGTCGAACGGGAGGATGCTCGCGTGGGCGACGTATTGCGGCAACGTGGCGGTGTTCGATCTTTCGGGTCTGACGGTCGGCCAGCCGGCCGGACAGCTTGTATCTCCGACCTCGTTCTTCGTCCAGGGCCAACCCTCGGGTGTCGCGTTCAACGCCGCCGCCACCCGCCTCGCCATCTCCACCTGGAGCGGCGCTGCCGGCGTCTACGACCCGTTCAGCGGGCGACAGGAGTTCTCCCTCGCGACCTCCTCGAGTGGCGTGACCTCGGTCGCCTATGCTCCCGACGGTCACTATCTGGTTACGACACTTCTCGACGGGCCGGCTGAGGTCTGGGGGGCGGACGGGCGGCTCCAGGGGCAGCTGGAGAGACTTGACCAGAGCGAGGTGCCCCTCGTCACTGTCCCCGCCTTTGACGCCGAAGGCGATTTCGCCACGGGCGACACAGCGGGCACGGTCAAGATCTGGGCTGAGTGCCCCGCGTGCGGGGACGCCGGCGCGCTCCTCAACCTCGCTCGACGACAGGTCGTCTCTCAGCTCACGCCGTTGGAGCAACTTGCCAAGCAGTAGGCTCGCCACGAGTCCGTCCGCGCCGGCGGGGGAGGAAGGCGGGTCCCTCCTGGCCGGAAAGCCACCGGCTGCCAGCGAGTGGCTGGACGCTGCCCGGCAGGAGGAGCGCCGGGGAGAATTTCTAGCCGCCTTCGACCTCGCCAGTCGCGGCCTCGAGTTGCACCCTCATGACCTTTGGCTCAAGCATCGCGCGGTACTTGCCCTCGCGCGGTCCGGTTCGACCAACGAAGCAGCCCGATGCTTCGTCTCCTTCGGTCTCGAAGGCGTCGAGAACGAGGAGATCGCCGCTCTAAGGGCTCGGATCGACAAGGATGTCGCCTTCTCGAGCACTGGTTCAGACCGGCGGCTCCTGGCTGATCGGGCGGCCAGATCGTACGCGTCCATCTATGCCCGAACCGGAGGCTATTACCCGGCGGTGAACGCGGCAACGATGGCACTCGTGAGCGGCGATGGCGCTCGTTCACGTGCACTGGCATCCGAGGTGTTGTCTGTGCTCGAGCGGGAACAAGACGACACGTACTACGCGGCCGCGACGGCGGCGGAAGCCAACCTGCTTCTCGGTCACGCGGAGCGCGCTCGAGAAGCACTTGAGCTGGCTGTGTCGATCGATCCGGACGACCACGCTGCCCATTTCAGTACCCGGCGGCAGCTGAGGACGATATGCCGCCTGATGGGAGCCGACGACGCCCTGCTCGACGTGTTGGCGGGGCCCGACGTCGCCCACTTTTGCGGGCATATGGTCGATGGGGGCACCGGAGAGGCCAGCATGGCCGCTCTGGACGAGGGACTCATGACCGCGCGGATGGCAGCCGAGCTCAAGCGGCGGCCGGTCGGCGTCGCCTATGGAGCCCTCGCCAACGGCGCCGACATCCTCTGGGCGGAGGCGTTGCTCTCAAGCGGATGCGAGCTGCACATCGTGCTCCCGGTCCCCGAGGAGGAGTTCGTCCGCGCTTCGGTTGCCCCAGCTGGGGAAGACTGGGTGAGGCGGTTCCATAAATGCTTGGATGCCGCTGCAGGCGTCCGCTTCGCGACGGAGGACTCCTCGCCTGCCGATGACGTGCTCTACCGCTACGGGACCGAGCTTGCCATGGGACTGGCTCTTTCGCGGGCCGGCTACCTGGACTCCCACGTCAGGCAATTGGCAATCTGGGATGGACAACCGGCCAAAGGTGATTCTGGTACGGCAGCGGCGATTGCAACCTGGCTCCGAGCCGGGGGCGCCGCGACGATCTTGGAACCGATCACGGGTCCCACGACGCAAGGGAGCCGCGCCCGCGAGAGGGACGCACGGCGAGCGACGGAGGGATCTCGATTGCTCCGCTGTCTGCTCTTCGCCGATGTCCGCGGCTTTTCGAAACTGACCGACTCCGAGCTACCGGGATTCGCCACTCACGTCCTCGGGGCCGTATCCCGGGTGGTGGAGCATCACGCCGAGAGCATCGAGTACCAGAACACATGGGGGGACGCACTCTATGCCGTCATAACTGATGCCAAGGCGGCGGCGGCGTGCGCTTTGGAGCTGCAGGAGGGAATCGGGCGAATCGACCTCCAGACTGCCGGGCTGCCGTCCCAGTTGGCAATGCGCCTCGGTGCCCACTACGGACCTGTCCTTGCTGTGTGGGATCCAGTCCTCAACCGCAGAACATTCATGGGTTCGCACGTCAGCCGCACCGCCCGCCTCGAGCCGGTGACACCGCCGGGAGCTGCCTATGTGACCGAGCACTTCGCCGCCGCCCTGCGGCTCGCCTCTGCCGATGACTTCGCCTGCGACTACGTGGGCCACATGCCGGCGGCAAAGGACTTCGGCCGACTGCGGATGTATCGGCTCCGCCGCTCCGAGGGGCGGTGAGGGCGACGGGAAGGCGACGCCGATGTTGGGGGATTCTGTTCCTTGCTGCCGCGACGCTCGGAGGGTGCAGCGTATCCGGCGCCGGTCGCCCCTCACTACCTCCTGGGTCCGTTGTCAGGGGAGGCACGGTCTACTTCGGCGAAGTGAACAGCCCTAACTGGATCTTTCCTTTCGCGAGCGCATACCAGTTCACGCTGCAGAACATCACCCAGTTCCAGTACCTCATGTACCGGCCGCTGTACTGGTTCGGCCAGAACGCCACGGGAGCGGTCTCGTTCAACGCGCCCTTATCTCTCGCCGAACCGCCGACCGCGACGAACTCGGGTCGTACCGCTGTAGTCGAGTTGAAGGGCTGGCGCTTCTCCAACGGCCAGCGCGTCGACGCCCAGAGCGTGGTCTTCTGGATGAACATGATGATGGCCGAAGGCAAGAGCCCCAGTCCCGCCTGTGGCAAGGCCCCTTGCTGGGCGAATAGCACCCGCGGCGGCTTCCCCTACAACGTCGTCGGTTACTCGGCCCCGGACGGCTCGGGCGGCGACGTCGTGGACATCACCTTCAACGGGAGCTATTCGGTCAGCTGGCTGCTGTACAACTCTCTCTCGCAGATCACCCCGATGCCGGAGGCCTGGGATATCACGGCCCTCGATGGCCGTCCTGGCTCGGGAGGATGTGGCGCCGTGAGCAATGGCGAGATGAACGGCTCGGCGACGAACAAGGCGTGCCAAAAGGTCTGGACCTTCGACACCGACGACAACGGAACCTCGACCCAGCCCGAGATGAGCGGCGATCTCGACACCTACGCCACGAACCCCTTGTGGCAGGTCGTCGACGGGCCGTGGCGGCTCTCGAGCTTCGACGTCTCGAGCGGAGAATCCACCTTCGTCCCCAATCGCCAGTACTCGGGTCCTCAGCGACCCGTGATCGC